>JAISLQ010000036.1 GCA_031290885.1 Acidaminococcales bacterium | reverse complement strand
TACAGGACGGGCAGGCGGCATTTGACGGCACGATGCGGCTAAGGACGGAGTACGAATACCCCTTCGGCGAGCCGCAGGCTTTGGGCGAAGGGTTTTTGTTTGAGCTTGAACTTGACTTCGCGAAGTTCAAAAGCGTCGAAAGCATAGCATAAGGGGGATGGGGCATGGCCAATATAACGAAGGACAATTTCATCGCGGCCGCAAGGTTCAAAGAGACCGGCATAACAGACAAGGCCGGGAACACGTGGAACTACGCCGCGTAGTGGGGGGCGACTGAAAAATGGGAATCATCCATCTACTCAACATGCAAGGAAACCTATCGGATAGCGGGGCGCGGAAGGCCAGAGCCAATGGTTTTGCATGTCTCAAGCTGGCAACGCGTCAAATTATTTAAATCAACCCAAAGGCACGCCACAGTTTGGCACGGACGCCGCGCTTGGCAAATATTTGCTTGGAAGCAACAATTGGCTGCTTTGCGCTATAAACCCTGTTTTCACCTTGAAAAATTTTACCGTTGAGATTATGTTTAGACCCAATATCAATAAGGCCATAAGCGTCTTGTCAATGACCGGCGGATCTTCCAGCACGGTAGGGTTTGAATGGAATCCGTCTTATTTCCAAGTAAGATATAACAATTTCAGCTATGTAGGTTCATCCAGCATTAACAACGGGATACAACAAAACGCATGGAACCATGTCGCCTATGTCGCAAGCGGCGGCGCGGCGGCGCTGCGGCTAAAGGTTCCACTAACGGAGTTTTGCGCGTTGCGCACAATTTCCCCGAAACCGACCCATCCATTCCCCTTTTTGCGTTCAGCATGCACGGCGATTATATAGACAACAACCAAAACGATCCCATACGAAAAACCCCGGACATCGCGTATATCTACATTACTGACGAGGCCAAGTGGAGCGGCAATTTCACCGTGCCGGAAGGAAGGTACGGTGAATCAAAGCGCATCTACGTAGTAGCGGGGGGAGATGATTGAAATGGCGACTGCCAACGAAGCCTACGCCCTCGTGGAAGGGGAGTTCGTCAAAATCGCCGACGACTGGACGGCTTTGAGCGACGAAGAAAAGGCGGCGCTTTTTGAGGGCGTCGACGCCGGGACACCGGAAACCGTGGGCGACCTTGTCGCGCTGGGCAAAGTAAAAGTGTACCAATACGGCGATTCCGACGAACAGCCGCCTCCGCTTGTCCTCACGGCCGTGCCGCACGCCAAAACCGTGCTTCCCGAAGGGCTTATCTCCACCGAGCCTTTCGAGGCGGTCAACGGCATAACCTTCACCGGCACGTTCGCGGCGGACAGCGGCGGGTTCGTGAAGTTCGCCTTTACCACCGACAACGAGAACTACAAAACATGGGACGGCGCAGCCTGGCAGCCGCTTGCCCTTACGGACTTCGCCACGGGCGGCATGACGGCGGCAGAAGTACACGCGCTGGACGCGGCGGCCTTTGACGCGCTGCTCGAGGGGGCGGAGGGTTTCGGCACGGGGATTTACATCTCGCAGGAAACCGTGGCCGACAACCTCAACGTGGACGCGCTGACCGTCAGCGCCGACATGAAAGGCTCGTGGACGGGCGCGGTTCACGGGCAGGAGTTCACCTATGGCTTTTACGGCGCGGGGACGATGGCCGTAACGCTCGCCGCGGCGGGGACCTACAAAATAAACTACGACAAGGGCGGGCAGTAGCCAAGGGGGTGAAGTCGTTGAGCCTTTTCGACCTTATAAGCACGATAGACGAAACAGGCAGATGCCATTTCAGCCTGACCGAGATGGCGGCGCTCGCGCTTTTCGCCTCGCCCACCGTCATGGCCTGGTACCTGCTCCTAAGCGGCGCGGACTGGGCGCACTTCCCGGAGTATTGCTTTTACTCCATCGGCGGGGCGGTTTCGGCCAAGGCGACCAAGGGCGGCGTGGGCGCGGTCACGAGCTACTATCAGGGCAGGCAGTATCAAGGCAACCAAGGAGGGAAAACATTTTGAAAGTATTCATCAACGCCGGCCACGCGCCGGACGGCAACCCCGACCCCGGGGCAATCGGCCCCACCGGGCTAAGGGAGTGCGATGTAAATTACTGTGTTGGCCGGTATCTTGGGGACTATCTAAGGCAAGCCGGCTGCGAGGTGGAGGGCTTGCAACACGACAGCCTCCGGGCCGTGTGCGACGCGTCCAACGCCTATGATCCGGATTGCTTCATATCCATCCATTGCAACGCCTTTACCAACCCGCAAGCCAAGGGCATGGAGATATATACCACTCCGGGCCGGACGGAAGCCGATACCCTGGCAAGCCGTATCATGGGGCAGCTGGAAGGGGAATTTCCCGCCCTCGCCGTGCGCGGCGACTGGTCGGACGGGGACGTGGACAAAGAGGCCGGACTTTACGTGCTGCTCCATACCGACGCGCCCGCCGTGCTGATAGAGCTGGCATTCATATCCAACGAGCACGAGGAGGCGCTTCTAAGAACGCCGGAAGCGCAAAAGCGGTACGCGGCGGCCATAGCGCGGGGCATCATGGACTGGCTGCGGAACAGATAAAAAAAGGAGGGGAAATATAATGAAAAACTTTGTGCAAAAAATTCTCGACCGGACGGACATCGACGAAAAAATCCTAGCCGAGGTCGGCAAGCTGGGGGACAAGGCGCGGGAAGAGCTGGCGAAATACAGCGGCCGGCGCGTAAAGAAAGCGGCCATCGTCGCCGGAGTGTCGGGGCTTGCAATTGGGGCGGCGATAGGGATATGGCTGGGATAGCCATGGACTTGATAAAAACCCTCGCCGCCGCCCTGCCGCCGACACGCGAAAAGTGGAAAAATCCGTTGAAATTCCCATCCAGGCCGTGGCCGAAACCAGAGTTGCATATATAGAGCGCGCCGCCGATGAGCGCGCCCAGGTAAAAATTGACACGCCGGCGCCGCAGGTGGTTGCCCGGGTCAACGGCCGGGATTTCACTTTTGACAGCGTTTCCGGCGAGAAACACGCCTTTGAAAAAGGCCAATTGGTGGTGCGGCAGGAAAGTGCCGCCAGCCTCGCGCTGGCCGCCTGGTCGGGCATCAGGGTCAGCGCCCTGCAAGCAGAGCTCGGGCGGCTGCGCTCGGACGTCAAGATGCTGGACGTGCAGCACAACCTTACCAAAGCCGAGCTTTTCCTGCGCACCGACCTGTCCTATGTGGACGAATCCATCCGCGGCTACTACGAAAAGCTTATCAAGGAGTCCCTGGACGCCGCTCCCGGTCATCCTGACTCCGCAGCATTTGTCCATCCGTGGACGGCACAGGCGCGCGGCGTGGACGGGCGATTTCCAAGAGAAAGATAGCCCCCGTCGTCTTTGCGAGGAGCCAAGCGACGCGGCAATCCATGAAATCACGGGGGGGCAAAATGGTGGACGAAAAGCGGCTCATAACCGTGGCCGAGGCGGCGAAACTGGAAAATATATCCGAACGGGCCATGCGTATGCGCATTGATAGCAATAATGTAAAAGCCGAACAATACAAATGCGCATCCGGCGTGCCGGGCGGCAAGCAGTGGCTCATCGACTTTGGCGGCAGTTCAAGTGCGCTGCATTGCAATATGGTCTTCTATCTATTGCCGACAATATATAAGTCAATACATCAAAGGCTAAACGGAAACAATGGGCGATTAGCGGTGCGCTGTCGCCTCATACTTCCGGCGACGCCCCCTCATGTGGTTGCCGCGTTTTTTGAGAGTATGTACAAGTTGCACAAAATCAAGGAGCTTAAGAGCGTGTTTTTCTACGCGAAAACTTCTTAAAATTTGTTGTCTCGGGCTTGACTTATGCGTCCTCGTAGATTTTTATAAACAGCGTGTCGAGTTCCGCGATACGCCGCTCATTTCTGGCAAGCAACTTGCGGTGAGATTTTGCAGCATCAGCTTGCTGAACCTCGCTGTCAGCGCGGAGTTTCGCCACGAACTCCGATTCGTTGATTTTGGCGTATTCGGTAACCCTGCGAATGGTTTTCAGTATCAGCTCCCGCACAACTGACGTGCGTATGAAGTGAATACTGCACACATCCACGAATTTTGCGGCGTTCTTGCGGTAATTCTCGCACTCGTAAGTGTCCACAGGCCAAATGCGTTTGCCGTTTCTATCGGTGGTGTAGTCGCTCCTGCGGTTGTGCAACCTCCCGCCGCAATCAGCGCAAATCAGCAAGCCTGTCAGCGGATTCGGCGCGTGTTCCTCCATCGGACGGCGCACCACACGCCGCAGTTTCTGCGCCAGTTCCCACGTTTCGGTGTCCACAATGGCGGGCATCGCTCCCTCGAAAACTATCATATCTTCAATGATAACGCTTTTCCCTATGGTTTTCTATTTTCTTTTTCTGTTGCATTTCATTTTACAATGAACCCGCTTTCCCAAACCGGATGGCGCCGCCGTCGGCAATGGCCGAATTCCCATTCGCAATTGACAAATATAGCGCAATAATATAAAATGAATTTCATTCGGGGCGTAGCTCAGTTTGGCAGAGCACCTGCCTTGGGAGCAGGGGGCCGCAGGTTCAAATCCTGCCGCTCCGACCATAAAAAGTTATGAAATACGCTCCGCTTTGAGAAAGCTTTGGTCTTTGCCGAAGGCAGAGCCTGTTCATAACAACAAACATCGGCGATTTTGCGTTGTGTCCGCGCGGGTGTAACTCAATGGTAGAGTTCCAGCCTTCCAAGCTGGCTACGTGGGTTCGATTCCCATCACCCGCTCCAATTTTGGACCCAGTAGCTCAGCCGGATAGAGCAACGGCCTTCTAAGCCGTGGGCCGGGGGTTCGAATCCCTCCTGGGTCGCCAGCAAAATAGCGGCCGTTTGCATTTCGGGCTACTGTAAAACCGTTGGTCTGGGCTACAAATGGGCTACGACATAAATAAAAAATAGTCCTCTTGGCGAGGACTATTTTTTGTATAGGCCATCAATTTTATCGGCGATTTTTTTGTCTTGCTCCGGCCGTGCATGGGCATACAGGTCGAGCGTGTGGCTTATCCTTGCGTGTCCGAGCCTGGCCGAAACGTCGGCTATCGCTATGTCGCCGTCCGCCAAGAGCGTCGTGGCGTGCGTATGGCGCAGTTTGTGCAGGCTTCGATATTTTATATGGGCAACGCCCTTTTGCCGGTTGTACGCGGCTATCAGTTCTTCCCATGCCCTTATGACATTGCGCTTGTATAGCTGGTTGCCGGTTCTGGTTTTAAATATCAGGCCTTCGCCATGCGGCAATGATTTTATCGCATCCAAAACGGACAAGGGAAAGGATATTTTCCTTTTCCCTTTTACCGTTTTCACGTCGCCGATTCTTGCGCCGTAAGTCTTGGTTTCTTCTGCGGAGTTTTTTATGAATATTGTTCTTTTTTCCAAGTCGACGTCTTCCCATTTAAGAGCAAGTATTTCGCCAATTCGCGCGCCGGTCATCGCCAAGAGGCAGAAAAGAGGGTAGTACCTTGCCGAATGCCGCGGCGGCCTGTTTTTGCAAAATTCCAGGAGGGCGCAAACTTCTTCGGCCGCGAAGGTTGTTATTTCAGTCTTTTTAACTTTGGGCGCGGGCACGGCGTCAAGAGGATTGCGCATTATGTAATTGTTGTTGGCAGCTTGCCGCAGCGCGGCCTTTAGTAGCTGGTGCACTTTGTGCAAAGCGTTTTGGGACAGCTTGCTTGTGGAATAGAATTTTTGTACGGCATGGGGCTCCAGTTTTTGCAAAGGAATGGCATACAGCGGCTCCATGTGCGCGAAGCTGATTGCATACCGTTCGTATGTGTTTGTCCTGACTTTCGGCTTGGTGTATACGTCAAGCCATTCTTCCATCCAGTCGCCGACCGTGATTTTGGATGGCTCTTGAAACGTCCCTTTGTTGATTTCCGCCGACTGGCCGATCAGCCAGGAAGCGGCCTCGTCTTCGGACTTGAACCGCCGCCATTTGCGGTTCCCGCCCGGGGTGTCTATATACGCCCTCATGGAGCCGGGGCGGGCTTTGTCGGGGTACATGCCGCCGTGAAGTTTTGCCATGGTTTCACGCCTTAATTCTATTTATGATATTTTTCGTAGTAATCATAGGTAACCATAAACTTAGCCTCACCTATGCTATCAGGAATAATATTTATCCAATCACTTGGACGATTTGACGTGTAAAGTGAATTGCCTTCCTCATCATAATATGTATAAGATAAATCCCTGAAAGTTTGATTGGTGTAGTTATATTCCTCTTTACTTACGCAATAAGAGACAGAAATTGATAAATCAAGGTCTTTGGCAAGTTTTTTGCCATATTCTTCAATGTATTGCATTTTAATCCAGACAGAATAGGTTTTATCCCCTGTTTTCATGAATGATTTAGTGTCAAAAGAAAGATTGGAAACAATATTTTTGCTGTGTATGCCAGTATCTTGCCATCTGTAATTTGCGCTTGCCGTACTTGCGAATACGATAAAAAGGAGAAATAAAATAGACATCATCTTTTTCATACATGGCGCCTCTTTTACTTAAAAATTTTCAAATATTAACCCGTTATATTTCAGTTTTTCCACAAACCCCGTTCATTCTCCCGCGCTTCCGACTGGTACTGCCTGGACTGCTCGACATAGCGGACATTGGGCGGTATGGTCAGCAGTTGTGCGTAGCCTTCCAAAATCAGGACGGAATTGAACATTTTGCGCGTGTCTTGCTCGTCCTTGTCCAGCCAGACATACTCAGACTTTATTTTTGCAAAACAAAGAGAATTGATACTTGTTAAAAATAAAAAAATAACTAATGTTAAAAAGCCCTTATAATATTCTTCATGTTGATATCTTCTTGTCGCACTTCAAAAGAGTATCCGACTATTTCGCAAAAATCACTTCATCGTTCATTATTTGCAATGCTTTTTGTTCTAACTCATACGCTTCATAACGCAGTTGGTTTGCTTCAAGGGCAAGGCGGTTAATCTTGGCTTGTGTAGTGTCGTCTTTAAGTATCGGAAAAGGAATTTGCGCTACATGGTTCGCGTCAATTTCATCCACAACGCTCCCGTAAATATAGCGTGTTATCAGCGGATGGGCATAATCGGAAGATAAAAAAACGGCAATAAATCCAGCAATATTTTCATCGGCAGGAACTACTCTAATAATATGTTGACTTGCCGCCCAGTTTTCCCAATGTTTTGGAACAAGCGCAATTTTGCCAATGGTACCGCTACACGTTATTAATGTCATATTTTCATGCAATTCTAATTGATCTTTGATTCTTGTGCCATGCAGCGCAAGCGAAAGATATTTTTTATTTAATGGGTCAAGTTCGTGGATTTGTTTACCGCCAATGAATACCCGGCCTTGTCCTTCGTCTACATATATACGCTTGAAACGTCCGGGCAGGATAATTTTTTTGCTCACGCGCTTATCGCCAATAGTCGTTACTTCGTTGGCATGTTTGTAAAGATGTTTGGTTATCGCCGTTGCAATCGGGGCATGACAAGAAGCGTCCAACCTGCCAGCGACATCGGACAGCCTGACGCTGAAATTATTGGCTTCTGCGCCATCGCCAAACTGTTTTGTCTTTATTTCTTGTATTGGCGGCAACTTCAACGCCTCAACAAGCATTGTTGTTGCACGATCAATCAAGTCGTTTGATTCATCGCGTAACGCAAAGGAGCGCACAACCAGATCATTTATGCGCCTTTTTATATCCCAAGGCGGGTTTGGGGCGAAAATATTAGCGAGGTGTTCAGGTTCAATGTGCTTAATTACAGAGCCATATTGGTTAGTTTGGAGTATTGTATTGCCAACTTCTGAACGCAGATAAGCATATAAATAGCCGGCCATTCCGTCTTTAGGCGTTAGCCTAATAACATCGTCAGAATATACGGCATTTTCAAGCGTTTTGGACACCAATATTACTTTGCCGATTGTGCCGGAGCGCGTAAGCAAAACATCGCCAGCTATCAAACGAAGGTCATCGATTGCGTATTTGGTGATGGCCGATATATATTTATCTGTATGCGGGCGGATAGCCGTCATTTGTGAGGGCAGAAAAAATGGTACTCCGTTTACTGAATCGCTATAAATGCGTTTAAAGCGCCCTGGATAATACGCTCGTATTATTATTTCGGACAAAGGTAGGGTGCCATATTTGCAATTTGCGATTATTTCTCTGGCGTGTCTGCCGCCAATCTCAAACACGGAGGCTTCAAGGCGTTTTTTAGCCTTGAATATATCGGCGAGCGAAACGGCACACCACTTAATATCATCTTCCGGCAGTTCAGTAAAATGAATTTCCGGCAAAGATTTTTTTGCAGTCAGCGTGTCTACCATGCGATGCCTTCCGTGCTCATCCACTTCCTGAAGATTTTTGGTATTTCCGGCGTTTGGTCATCTTCAAGTTTTGTTTTTTGTTGCGTGGACACAGTTCTATTGCCATCGGCAGTATTGCCTAAAACAAGAACTTCACCAGTTTCGGGAACCAATATCTCGTTGCCATACTTGTCGCGCTTAAACACGGGATTGCCGCGTTTGTCATGGCCTATTTTTTCCACCATTGCCATAAAAATGTTGTAATCAGCCATATTGCCAGTTTTTTCTTCTTCGTCCATTTGTTCTTTTGTTTTCTTTTTTAAAAGCAGAATAGATGTCTGCGTACCATTATGAGGTTGAAATGTATCTGCGTGAAGATCAAGGCTGGCAATTATTATTGTGTTGCGGATTAGCCATTCCCGAATATAACCGAGACCGGGCGCCCCGAGAATAGAATCAGGCAACACGATCCCTAACCTGCCTCCCGGCTTTAGTAGTTGTACGCAACGCTCAATAAATAGTATTTCAGGAGGAACTTTTGATTGAAAACGCTTCGTCATGACCCAATTGCCTGTTTTGCCTTTATCTTCCCAAATATGCGCAAGGTCAAATTGTTTTAAAATGTTTTCGTCTTTAATCGGTATTTTGCTCCCGAACGGCGGGTTTGTAACAATAACGTCAAAAAAACCGATAGTATTTTGATTGCGGATGTTCGACTTATCAATGCCGAGCGCATCAGACAGTTTTTGTTTGAAGTCATCTGCCCATTCATGCGGCATCAACAAAGAATTAGTCTGCAAAATATTGCCGCTGCCGTCATTGTTCATAACCATATTCATTTTTGCGGCTTTCACAAGTTCAGGGCTAATGTCAAACCCGAAGAAATTGCGGCTGGCAATTTCCGAAACCCTATCCAGAAAGTTCTTTTTTTCATAATCGTTCCATTCATTTCGCGATTTGTCAATACTTTTGGAAAATTGCGCTTCAAGTTCAGCAATTACATGCGCCATAGCGCTTACAAGAAACCCGCCTGTTCCACACGAACTATCCAACACCCGTTCATTAAGTTTGGGATTGATCATTTCAACAACCATTTTCACTATGTTGCGCGGTGTGAAGAATTCCCCTCTATTCCCACGAAGGTTAGACCCCACTATTTCTTCGTAGGCTTTGCCCTTGATGTCAACATTTGTATTAAGCAGGCTGTACTTTTGCAATTCGCTGGTTATGTAGGCCAAGCTACGCGGACTAAGTAAAATTTCTTCGTTGGCTTCAAAAATTTTTCTGTATTTTTTCTTAACGGCGGCAAAAATTTTTGCGATGCGCTTTGTTACCGTAAGTTGCCCGTCCAAGCTCCTCCGCTCTTTTGAAGTCGCATAAAATTCAAGTGGCGCAGGGATATTCCGTTCATCTTCAATTTTGCAAAATATTATCTTTAAAAATTCAAAAAACGCATGTTGTTTTTGATGCCCATCGTTTGCGTAGATATAGTCATGACAGGTCTTAAAAACAAACAAAAGGTTATGCCCGGATGCGTTTTTAAGCGTGTTCCGCTTTGGCCTGTCTATGTCGTCAAGGCTTCCATCAGCCGATGGAATGTCATTATAATCCATGTAATCAATTTGGCCTTGATCGTTTATGAATTTTCTTAAAACCTCTTTTTGCTTGCCGTTTGTCCACATGCCCCATTCACAATTCGCGCAAGCTGACATATAGGACTTTAGTTGACGAATGCCTTCCTTGGCATGACGGATGTCCACGGTTTCTTTTTTGCACTCAATTATGATACGGATATTTTCCTGCTCATAATTGGCGCACGATTTGTCAAAAAGAACAACATCGGCTCTTGGTTTTCGCGAACCCAATTTTAGCGGGTGTTCAATTTTGATTTGGGACGGCAAATATTTATGTTCTTTAATAAGACGTTTCTCAATAGTCTGCCGAACATATTCTTCCGGGGTATCATTGCGAAATTTGCCATCAATATAGTCGCAAATTTTCCCGTCTGGAATGGTAATGAATTTTTTCTCTGCAAGCATTTTTCTTTATATTCCTTATTTATTATTCAAAACAGCGTCAACTGCGTTTGCCGTTCTTTCGTTTTGAAGTCTATGCTATATAAAGTGCTGGATTTAATTTCTGCTTTTTTTGCAAACTCGTTAATATTCGTTTTTTTCTCGGCAAGCAATGATTGTAATATATCAGCAATTCCCATAAAAATTTTACCTCAAACAAGGTCAGGATGCAAAAGAAGTTTTTGCGAAAACATGCTTAATTGTTTTGCATTTGCTTGCATTGGTGAAGCAACAAGGATTTTATCGTTTTCTTCTTTTACTGCGCCCTCAAATCCCATGCGGCCACGCCCTTTGCCATATTGCTTAATTCAATCCATCAAGCGGAAACTCGCAAATGGTCGCGACATTACCCTGTCTTTTTCGCGTCCTTGCCGGGCGGAGTTGCGGCGAAATTTTTTTCGGCTGCGTCCATAGCCTCTTGCAACCTTCCGATGGCGCGGTGTTTTGAGTCATTGCTTAGCTTTGCAAACAAGTGCAACATTTCCGCTGCGGCGTCGCCGTAGCGTTTTTTTATTTCCCGCTCCAAATCGCAAGCCGGCGTGAAAGGCTCGTCGGAACGGCCGACGAGGTAATCAAGGGACACATTGAAATAGTTCGCAAGAGCGATAAGCACTTCAAAGCTCGGTTTTCTTTTCATGCTTTCGAGATTCGCAAAAGTCCCTTTTGAGGAACCGAAGTCAATCCCCAATTGCTCCAAAGTCAATTGGTTTTTTATTCTTAGCGTCTTTAACCTCTCGGCAAACAAATTGCAATCAAAAATAAATTTTTTCATAAAACCCCTTGACGGTTGTCTTAATGAAAACTAAAATTATAATATAAGTTGTCGTTAAGAAAATAAAGGATTGTGACAGATGAAAGAGTTAGCAAGGGAACGAAAAAGAAAAATATGGACGCAAGAGTTCGTTGCCAGAAAAATCGGCATAACGAAAGCTGCTTATTCCAACATCGAAACGGGCAAGCGCAAGCCTTCCTACGAAATTTTGTGCAAGCTGGAAGCCCTGTTCGGCAAGCCGCACTCGGAGCTGCTGCGGGCGGGGGCAGCGGCCCTTGACAGCTAATTGCCTTCGTCCTGCAGCCCCATGCACAAACCTATGTATAGCTTGGCGTCGACTTCGTCAAGTTTTTCTTTGGAAAGTTGCCCCGCACACCAGACATCGTTTGCCTTGAAAAGCGATTTCAGTATGGTATACGGTTGGGCGCATATAACATAGGAATCTTTTGACAGCTTGGTAGTTCCCGCTTCTATTGTCACATTTGTTTCAAAGTCCTTGCTTTCTTCGTCGGACGTTATGAGCAGAACGGTAACCGCGTCGTACTCGTTGAAAATGGCTCCCTCTTGAAGCACCGCAACGAATTTTTTCTTGCCTTTGGGATAGTTTACGTCGAAGGTATATGGAAAGTTGACGTAATAGATCTCGCCGCGCTTGAACGCCATGTATCGTCGTCCCTTTCTGGTTCAATGGTTGCCAGTTGCGCTGGCCACATGGATTTTGCGTTTTCATTGACTGTTTCGATGTCTTTGGGGCTTGGGAAGTGGCGCAAGTTGGCATCGGCGCGCACGGCCGCAGCTTGCCGGGCTATTTTTGATAATTTGTTTCCCATGCGGGCAACCCCCTTTCAAGATAACATTGCAATATTTCCTGCCCCAACGCTACCTTCTTTCCGGCTCGTCCTTCAGCCCCAAAAGGTAGTCGGCGGAAACGCCGAAGTAGCGGCACATGGCAACGATGGCGCCGCTATCGGGCTTGCGTTCCCCGGATTCGTAATATTGGTAGGTGCGCAAAGCAAGCCCAAGGCCGTTCGCAATGTTTTTCTGCAACAAGCCGCGTTCTTTTTTCAATTGCAATAGCCTTTCGGAAAGATTTGCCATTTCACACCAGGAAATTTAAAATAATCATTGACATGCACAAAGCGGCATGTTAACATATACCCAAACACGCACAAAGCGGCATGTAAAGGCGGGGCAAGCAAATGCAGGGAAGTTTAAAAGATTTACGGGCAAAGGCCGGATTGCGCCGACAAGATGTTTCGTCCAAGGTTGGGATTGCGTTGCGGAGTTATTGCTACTATGAAAGCGGCGCGCGCGTCCCCCCGGCCAACGTAGCAATCCGCCTGGCGGAAGTTTTCGGCGCGACGGTCGAGGAGCTTTTCGGCGAGGCGGGGGGGCGAGGGGGTTCACCTCATTTCCGGGTCGTCGCTCCGGCCGACGAGGTAGTCGAGCGACACGCCGAAGTAGTCCGCCAGGGCGATGAGCTTAGATGTTGGCATGTCAACCTTGCCAGCTTCACAAAGCCGATAATGGCGTTCTGTAACTTTTAAGATTTCTGCCATCTCTCTTTGTAGTGATTTCTTTTCACTTCTTAAAAGCCTCAATCGCTCGGAAAACACCGACATTTCACACCCAAAAAAATTTTTATAATTTTCATTGACAGGATATATAATATCCGGTATTATAAAATATAACAGGATATATAATATCCGATTGCGCAAGGGGGATTAAAGAAGTATGAAACCAATGCGCAGGGAAAACCTGATAAGCGCTCGTAAATCTGCCGGATATACCCAAAAGAATATGGCTACATTGATGCGCATAACAGAAAGACACTATCGCACTTTAGAAGCCGGAAGCTCAAATGGCAGCATAGACGTATGGCGCAAGCTGGCAAAGCTGTTCGGCGTTTCGGTCGAGGAGCTTTTCGGCGAGGCGCGGGCGGGGGATGGGTGAGAAATGACTGGCGAAGATAAGGAGCGGAACAAAAAGTTAATCCAAGAATATAAAAAGTGCGATATCCTCAACTGCATTGCAATTGTCATTTCATTAATTGTTTTGCTTCACGAAATAGCAAAATAATTTCTTGTTCATAAGATTTAGCCAAGGCAATAAGCGAAATTACAATTGTCATCCAACTTCTGAAATTGTTCCATTTGGCATATTTTATCGGGGCAAGGCGTTCTTTGTAGTCGGCTATGGCGTCTATCCCTCTATTGGAAATGGCGAACAGGTCGCTTTCTTGCTCAATTAAGCAGCCGCTTTTATAAGAAGGCTCCGAAAGGAACTTAATGAGGCCGTTTCCGATGAGGCATTGTATAATACGGGCGCTATTGTCGCCGAACATTTCCCCTATCTGCAAGCGCGACAGTTGTTTCTTTGCCTGTATCTTTTTCAGGAATTTAATTTTTTCGACTTCTGTCATTGCGTTCACCTCATTTCCGGGTCGTCGCTCCGGCCGACGAGGTAGTCGAGTGACACGCCGAAGTAGTCCGCGAGAAACATCAATACTTCGTAATGTGGGGTAGATGCGCCTATTTCATAATTTTGATACGCGCGCTCGGTTATCTTCATTGTGGCAGCAAAGGATTTTTGTGTAAGCTTTTTTTCCGCCCGTAACTGTTTCAATCTTTCGCCGAAAGTTGCCACAACGACACCTCTAAAAAATTTTCCAAAAACTATTTACACGTAAATTATTTTCGTGTATAATGCAAATAATATGAAAACTATTTTCGTGTACGCCAAGGGGAGATAGTCAATGAAAAGGGAAAATTTAGTCAATGCCCGCAGTAAAGCAGAATATACGCAAAAAGGAATAGCGGAGATTGTGGGCATAACGGAACGGCAATATCAAGGCTTAGAGTCGGGCACGTCCAGAGGCAGCATAAAAGTATGGGAAAAGCTCAAAACGCTGCTCGGCGCGCCAAGTATTGACTGGCTGCTGCAACAGTCGGGGGGCGTAAAAAATGGGCGAACCACATAAGATAATACGCAAGCTAAACAGCAGGACGTTCGTGATCGACGCAGGGAAGGATAAAAAACTTGTGCCTGGGGAGTTGCTTGAAGTCCTTGATTTCCCCGAACTTGATTTTGACCCGGTTGCGAAAAATTTTTTGGGAACCGTGCGCCAGTTCGTGCGATTGGCAAAAGTCATTGACGTGGCCGAAAAGATGGCTGTCTGCGAAGCAATTAATCGCCCATAGCTATTTTCCCGAGTTGATGTTTCTTTTTAGCGTCTTCTATTGGGTTAACAATTTTTCTCACATTGTCGCCAACTCGTATAGTCTTGTCAGAAAATTCTATAGGCGTGGCTTGGGAAGGGTCAATTTTTAAAGGCCGATGCGAAAATTCCGGCGATAGAAGCCCCAGAATTACCGCCAAAGGTTCTTTTAATGTTTCCAATGCTTCTGTAGCATCTATTTTCCTTTTGCAATAAGTATCTCGGTTCTTGCACATGGCAAGGCGTTCCTGTACTTCTACAGCTACTACTTCCGCCTTTACGTTATCCCATTGGATGGAGCTAAGACCATCAGGGCTTTTTACAGATGTGCCGGGGGCATAGACCTGAAAAACGTCTCCTTTTTCAATGCCTTGCGTAAAGCCGGCATTTATTATGATTGAAAACTCGTCAAGTATTTGTGCCACTTTGAACATTAAACGCACCTCAATAAAATTCTGTACGGAGAAACTCAATGGAAAGCATTTTGAAAATTTCCGCTAATTTTCTGCTTCTGTTTTTTGCAGTTAAACTTTCAAACAGAGAAGAAAAAATGTCGGATTTAAAATATACGGTAAATCTTATGGTGTGTTATTTTTTCGCGACTATTATTCTTGTGTTTCTGATTGGATTTTTGCTTCTCGTTGCTTGTTTCCTTGATCTGCCAAATATTCCGCAAGTCTTTGACTTACAAAAACCTTGAAAAAAGCCGTGTGTTGCTTTTCGGCATCAAGTTCATCAACAACTCGGTCATAAGAATTGCGCGTAGTTTCGAGCTTTTCAGTCAAGTTCGTAATTTTATCCAAATAATATTTATTAAGTTCAGCTAATTTTGAGTGCTTGTATCCATAAATATATGCAAAAAACACGAGTACCGCTAATGATAATGCCGCAATCCCGTAGTTGTTCAGAAATAGAAGAGCCAATTTTATTATTTCGAGCACTGCGACGGTTTCCATTGCAAAGTCCTCATTCAGTTGCTAATCGTTTTCGCCAAATTGAGCAAGGCGGGCTTCTTGCCGGGGGCAAGCGCCCTGTGAGCGCCCGGCGCTTCCTCTCGTGGCCCGCCTTTAAGGCCAAGCAGGCAGCCGGAGAACACTCCAGGCGCAGTCAAATCGCGGCGAGCATTTCAAAATTTTATGTCCCCATGCCGCTTCTCAAATTCGGCGATGAAATCCAGAAGAATATGCTCAATCTGCATGGCAATTGACCGATGTTCATGCTGGGCTATGTAACTGATTTTTTTAAAAGTGTCGTCCTGCACTCTTAAAGTGAATTGTCTTTTGTCAGTTGCCATTAATTAAAACTCCGCCGATAAAAGTAACAAAATTATAAGGAACTTGTTTCGGTAAGAATTCCCGCCGATACAAACAAACAGCTAACGGAGCATGTGCGAAAATTGGGAGTTACAAAGAATGGCCTTATCTTAATGCTAATTGCGAACGAGTTGCGAAAGCCGGCATGAAACGCTATCCCTTCATGGCCGCGACGGCGGCAATGGCGACAGGCTTCTTGTCGGGGGCAAGGGACTTGTAAGCGTCCAGCAGCTTCCTTTCGTCGGGGGAAAGCTCCGGCAATCCATCGGCGGAAGAAAAGCTAAGCAAAAAATCTACCAAGGAAGAGTTCAAGCCCTTTAAAATCCGTTCCAGCGTATCAATCGTTGGCTGGCTCTTGCCGGCTTCCAGCTTGTAAATGTAGGTGGGCGAAAGTTCCGTTATCTCCGCAAGTTTGTATTTGGAAATATGCTGTTTTTCCCGAAGTTCTTTGAGTTTTGAAGCGATTTCCATAACAACGCCTTTGCCCCGCAACTATAGTTTAATTTTACAATATATTTTTTTAATAGTACATGGACTATAGTTGACAATTTATTGACTATAGTTTATAATAAAACTAAAAGAGGTGATGAACCGTGAGACAAGGGACTTTGCGAAGGCTTGAAGCCCTTCGCGAAAGCAGATGCATGACAAAATCCCGGTTGGCCGAGGTGTCCGGGCTTTCGGCCACTTACATCGCCCTTTTGGAAAACGGGGTAAAATCCCCGACCTTGGCCACGTTAGAGAAGCTCGCCGCCGCGCTCCACGTGTCGGTGTCGGAGCTTCTGGACGAGAAGGCCGTATGAAAGGAGGCCCACCATGTTTGTGAACGCCCGACAGTTCGCCGAGGACACCGGCTACCCGTTGCGCATGGTCAAAAGGATGCTGGCGGAAGGCGAAATCCCCAACGAGCGCAGCGGCCGGCGGTACTGCTTTTCAAAGGAGGATGCGTTGGCGGCCATTCGCAATAAGCACTTGGAATCGGCCCGCCTGCAGGAAGAAAAGGGGCGCCGGAACGCCGCGCCCAAAGGGGGCAGCGCGAAAGAACGCGTGGCGCGGCTCTTGGGCAAAGCATATCAAGAAAGGAGGGAAAGGACATGCAGAAACGGCGCGAAAACATTTACCGAAGCTGCAGGGAGCGTGCAGGTCTGACGCGGGTCGCGGCGGCCGCGAGGCTGTCGGTGAGCGAAAGGCTCTTGGCTTACTACGAAACGGGGCAAACGCCGCCCGACGGCATGGCGCTGGCAATGGCGCGGCTGTACCGCGCGCCGGGGCTGAAAGTGCGGCATTTGGCGGAAAGCAACCTTGTTTTCCGGGACGTTTTCAAAGCCCCGAAAATGCCGGAAAGCGAGGACGCGGCCATCATAGGCGTTTGCCGGGAAGCGAGCGACCTGCCGGCCGCGCTGGCGGGGCTCATGGACGGGGCTTGCGGGCGCGCGGCGAAGTCCGCCGCCGGCCACGTGAAGGAACTGCTGGACGTGGCGGGGGCGATCGTCGGGTTCCTGGGCGCGCAAAAAGCGAACGCCGCCTGTAGCGAGCAGGCGGCGGCCAAAGAAAACATTTGAGCTAAGGAGAGTATAGCATGGAACGGGAAAAACTGCAAGGGGCATTGGAAAGGCAAAAGGGGGCAAGCGCAATGAACGATAACATAAAGCCCCCGCGCCGGGCGGCGCGCGCCGACGGCGAGGTGGGCGCCTTCCTGTCCGGGGTGACCGACGAGACCGGCCTGCCGCGGAGCCGGCCAAAAACGGAGGGCGCCGAGCCGCCCGGCCCTGGCGCGCGCTGGGAAGCCTACGGCAAGGAGGGCGGCAAGGCGCTCGCCAAGCACGCCGCCGGCCGCCGGCTTTGCCGCATATTCCCCGCGAAGGGCTGCGCCGTTTTCTTCAACTTGCCGCTCGTGAACGGCCGCCGCTACTACGTCGAAATCAGGGGCGACCTGTCGGCCTGCCGCATAGTGGAAGCACATGGCAGCGAGGGGAGGGCGTTCGGCCCGCAGAGGCGGATCAGGTCGGCCGCCTTTTCGTCCCTGCCGCGCGACCTTGAGTTCGAGTTCCCCGCCGGGTCGCTGGAAGGGACAAGGGATCCCGCGCAAAGCGGCGCGCCCGGAAAGGGCGGCGGCAGATGAAAGCGGCAAACGGCGAAGTCCGCAGCGCCCCGCGCCTCAATTGGCGCACGAGGGTCGCGCCCAAAGCCCTGCGGCAGGACGGGCGCGCAATCATCCTGCTGCTGATTGCACTCATGATCGCCCTCGCGGCCTGGCACGGCAAGGCGCGGGAAGTGGAGGCGATGGAGGCGGCGCTTGCCAAGGCGAACGCCCTGTTGGAGAGGACGAACGCGGAATATGACCGGCTTTACGAAGACAGCCGGGAAATGGCGCAGTTCATCGAGCTTGCGCCCTGGCTGAAGCTGGAATGGGAGCTGAAGCACGACCCGGATCAGGTGCGCGGGGTGGATGGCAAGCACCCTCGCGAAAGGCTATGAAGGCGGCGGCAGGCGCGGGTCGCCCGTGTTCCCGACGAGGCGATCCAATGAAAGACTTTACTGTTGAGGAATTAGCTGCAATTGAGCGCAAAGAATATTTCAGGGCATGGCGAGCGGCCAACAAGGAAAAGACAGCGCAACACCGCCGCAACTATTGGGAAAAACGGGCATTGGCAAAAATCGAAGCCGCGAACGAAAAAAAAGGAGCGCAAAACGATGGCACAACAAACAAGTTTTCAAAAAGGAGGCGGGACAGCATGGACGCGGCCGAAAAGTTCATCGCCCATTTGTGCGACGCGGACTTGAACAACTCGCCGGGGCGCAAGTGGGCTCGGGAAGTAGTCGACATTGGAGACATGCTTGCGCTTTACGGGCTTTTGCTTGAAGAAAGGGGAGGGGCGGCGGAATGGACGTAGCCAACGGCAATTTGGCGCTGGCCTTGGGGCTGGCGGGGCGCTGCGAAGTTTGCGAAAAGGAAATATACGAAGGCGACCGGATATTGCGGGACAGCCGTTTCCACGCGGCGACGTCGTACCTGTGCATGGATTGCTTCAACAAGCTGTCAAAGGAAGACTTGGCCGACTTTTTGGGCGGCAAGTTCGAGGAGGCGTTTGAAAGATGAGCATGGGCGCGCTACGCCTGGCAAAAACGGGCGCCATTTCGCGCCCCGCCTGGCTGGAATCGAGGCGGCGCGGGATCGGCGGCTCGGACGCGGCGGCCATCGTCGGGCTCAACCCGTACGTTTCGCCTTTTCAAGTGTATTGCGACAAGATGGGGCTGCTGCCGGAAAAGGAAGACACGGAAGCCATGCGGCAGGGGCGGGACTTCGAGGGCTACGTTGCCCGGCGCTTCATGGAGAGCACGGGCAAAAAAGTGCGCCGGGAAAACTACGTGCTGGCGCACCCGGAGCGCGATTTTTTGATCGCCAACGTGGACAGGCTGGTAGTCGGCGAGCGGGCGGGCCTTGAATGCAAGACCACCAGCGTCTACAACAGGACGGACTTCGAGGGCGGGGACGTGCCGCCGCAGTATTACGCGCAATGCCTGCACTACATGCTCGTCACCGGCTTCCCCAAGTGGTACTTGGCAGTCCTGGTGCTAAACAAGGGCTTCCATGTCCTTGAAATGGACTGGCACGAAGCGGACGCCGCCGCCCTTTTAAATGCGGAGGCGGCCTTTTGGGAAAACCACGTGCTCAAAGGCGTCCCGCCGGAGCCGGACGGCACGCCGCGCGCGGGCGAAGCCCTAAGCAAGCTCTACCCCAATTCAAGCCCCGGCGCGGCCGTCAACCTTTGCGCGAAGGAAAAGGAGATAAGGCGGCTGCTGGACGTAAAGGCGGACATCAAAGGGCTTGAGGCGGAAAAGGCGCGGCTGGAGAACGTTTTGAAGGCCGAATTGAAAGAGGGCGAGACGGGCGTGGCGCAAGGGTACGTGGTGGAGTGGAAAAACGCCTCCCGCAAGGGCGTCGACGAAAAGCGCCTGAAGGACGGGCGGCCCGACGTGTACCGGGAATTTTTGAAAGAAACGAGCTACAGGAAATTTACTGTCAAGGAGATGGGCTGAAATGGCAAGCAAGGTGAACCAGCAAGGGACAATCGAACGGGCGGCGGCCGCCGGGCAGGGCGAGGCAAAGAAGCAGACCTTGAAGGACTTGGTGGAAAGGATGCTGCCGCAGATAGCGAAGGCGCTGCCCAAAGTCATAACGCCGGAACGGTTCGCGCGGATAGCGCTCACGGCCCTGTCGTCCACGCCGCAGCTCATGGAGTGCGAGCCGAAAAGTTTCCTGGGGGCGCTCATGCAGGCGGCGCAGCTCGGGTTGGAGCCCAACACTCCATTGGGGCAGGCGTACCTTATCCCTTTCAGGAACGGCGCGAAAAAGATTGTCGAGTGCCAATTCCAAGTGGGATACAAAGGGCTGCTGGCTCTGGCGTACCGGGGCGGGGAAATGCAGTCGGTGCAGGCGCATTGCGTGTACGAGAACGACGTTTTTGAATACGAGCTTGGGCTTGAGCCGATCCTCAGGCACGTGCCGGCGGAGGCGGACAGGGGAAAGCCCCGTTGCTATTATGCGGTTTTCCGCCTGAAAAACGGCGGGTACGGTTTCGAGGTGATGAGCGTCGAAGACGTAAAAAACCACAGCGAAAGGTTCAGCTTCCCGGTCAAGATGGGCAAAAAGACGCCGTGGGCGGACCCGGACCTTTTTGACGAGATGGCGAAGAAAACGGTCATAAAAAAGGCGTTGAAATACGCGCCGCTCAACACGGAGTTCATGGCGGCGGCCGCATCCGACGAAAAGGTCGTGCGGGTCGCAAGCGAGGACGACTTGAATTTGTTGGCCGGCGAGCCCGAAGCGGAACCGCCGGCGGTGGACATGGAAACCGGCGAGATGTTGGACGGGGAGGAAAACGCGGCGGACGGGAAAGGGGACGCGCCGCTGTTTGGGCAGTAAGCCCGGCAAGCCGGCTTTCGTGGCGTGAAAGAAAGGGGAAAAACATGATAACCATAAGCAAAGTTAAGCACAACAAAGAGGGCGTTTACATAGAGTACGCCGACTTCATTCCAAGACTTCCAAGAAAGGGCGAGTCAGCCGCTTTGGCTTGGTTGACGCTGAAGTGCCCCGAGCCTCCGGCGCCGCCCTTTTTGGCCGCGCTGCAAGCGTTGGCGGAGGATACGGCGGAGATCTGCGAACTGCCGGGCGATTACGCGGCGCGAATCAAAGTGTCCGGGCTGACAATAAAGCGCGGGGAAGGCGGCACAAAAGTTGTCATCACGGCGCAAATGGAGCTTTACAATTCGGACGCGCCGCTCAACCTCAACACGCCGCTTACGGAAGCCCCAATCGGCAGCGCGCTTGAAACGAAAATGAACGCAGTCTGCCACGAGGCGGAGCTTTACATACAGGGCGAGCGGCTGCAAGCAAGCCTTTTCCCGCCGGAAGCGGACGAGGACGAAGAAGCGGCGGGGGCTTTGCACTAAGCGATGGCGACGAAAAAAGAGCCGCACGACATACGCCTTGCCGCAACCTGCCCCCGGTACGCGCCGCCGGAAGGCAGGGCGCCGCTCAAAAAGACCTGCCTTTCCTGCGCCTGGTGGAAAGCCGGGCATTGCAAGCTGGGCGGTTTCGCGCCGGAAGAAGCCCGGCGGAACTTGGAGCCGCGGATGGGGACAAGGGGGGCGCAACCAAAAGAAAAGAAGGGGCGATGGACATGCTAAAAGCGACAAGGCAGAGGCCGAGGATATTGGAAGAATTTGCCGGCGACATCCTTGAGGAAACCCCGGCGAAGCCCTCGCCGGAAGCGGCAAGAAAGCTGTACGTGCCGTGGGACAGCTACGGCAAGGAATATAACGAATGCAGGAACGTAAGCGGCCGGCCGATGGTGAGGATATGGCCAAGGCTTGGCAAAGCGTCGATAAACAACGTGAACCTTGACCCCGGCAAAAGGTACTTTATACAGATAAAGCGCGACCTGTCGGCCTGCCGCATAGTGGAAGGCAGCGGGGGCGAAGGCCGGAAGCCGCGCCCGGCGCGGGGAAAAGGGAAACCGTGGGCCATGAACATAAGCGGCCTTAAAAAGCTGCCGTGCAACCTGGCCTACAGCATGGACCCGGCGACGCTGGAGGGGACAAGGACAGAGGAAGGGCTCAGAGGGGGAAAGGGGCAAACGCCATGACAAAATTTTTCATTTCCCAACCCATGAGGGGCAAGGCCATGGGGCAAATAAAGGCGGAGCGGGCGGCGCTTGTCGCCGAAATAGAAGCCAAGGGCGGACTGTCCTTGACAGCGCGTTCCCCGCGTCCCCTGATTTTGCCGGCGAAGGGCGCATGTCCGTGCTTTGCCTTGCCAAGTCCATTGAGCTTCTGGCGCAGGCTGAGGTCGCGATATTCATGCCCGGCTGGGAAGGGGCCCGCGGCTGCCGGATCGAGCGCGCCGTCTGCCGGGACTACGGCATTGCGATTGAGCATTGGCCACCAAATGAAACGGGCGCGGACTGAAACGGGACCGCCCGCGCAAGCGGGGAAGCCGAGACGGAGCGCGCGGCGCAAAAGATTTCATTGCTTGGGAAGCATGCAAAGGGCAGGGCAGGGCAGGGCAACAAAGCTGATTGTGGAGGCGCGAGATGGCAAGGCCGCTCAAAGAAGGC
The DNA here is from genome assembly GCA_031290885.1 of Acidaminococcales bacterium. Lineage (NCBI taxonomy): Bacteria > Bacillati > Bacillota > Negativicutes > Acidaminococcales > Acidaminococcales bacterium. The sequence goes on along the minus strand of JAISLQ010000036.1, from coordinate 9,044 downwards.
ATGGACTATTTCAAACATGACACGGACGCCGCGGGCGACGAGAAAATCGACGCGCTAAGGGCCAATTTCGGCAACGACGGCTACGCTTTTTATTTCATACTTTTGGAACGGATTTACAAAACCGACAACGCGGAACTGGATCTGTCCATCCCGGAAATAGAAAATTCCATAGTGAAAAAAGTCGGAATTTCAAAAAATAAATTCAAAAAAATCTTGGATTTTGCCATAATCTTGCGGCTTTTTGATCGGATTTCGTGGGAATCCAAAAAAATATTGACTTCGGCCGGAATAAAAAAACGGCAAAAAGTCCTTTTGGAAAAAAGGGAAAACTGGCGCAGCGGCAAGGGAAAAGACGATTTGGGCGACGGGGTTTTCCGTGCGGAAAACCCCGGAGAAAACCCGCCCCAAAACGCGACAGAAACGCCGATAAGTAAAGTAAAGATAAGTAAAGATAAGTTAAGTTTAAAAGACGTGGTGGTGGATGCGCGCGCGCGCGCGAGTGAACCCGAACCCCCCGGGGAGGTTGACGCATTTCCCGAAAAGCCGTTTGACTTTGCCGCCTACTTCGCCCAAAGATACCCCATCCCCAACATGTACTGGCGGGACAGCTTGGTTGACTTGGGCGGGGACTACCCGCCGGCTTGGCTGGAAAAGGCCACGGGGGAGTTTTTGCGGGCCGGGGCGACCAGCATAAAATACTTGGAATCCACGCTTTTGAAATGGCGCAAAGCGGGGGGCGAAGCGCCTTGGGACGCCCGCGCCCCCGTCGGGGGCGGCAGAAGGGCGCCGCCCAAGCAGGAGCTGGAACTCGAGCGCGACCGGCAACGGAAAATTAGGGCGGGCATTTTGCCGCCGGACGAGGATGTGGTTGTCGATGTTGGACTTGATGGCTAAGCATGTGGCAAGGGCGTTCGTTGGGTTTAGGGCGATGGGGTTTGCCCCGCCGACGAAGACGCCGAAAGACGACGCCTGGCTGGAACATGAGTGGGCGAAGATGTTTCGGGCTACCGCGCCCCACGTTTTTGACGAGGCGGCGAGGCGCGCGGCGAAAGCCCTCAAGTTTTGGCCAAAGCCGGCGGAGATGGTGGAGTTTGTCGAAATCGTCGAACAGGAGAACGAGTCGAGGCGCCCGCGCCTGCCGGCGCCGGAAACAAAACGCGCCCCCCTTGCGGACTTGGCAAGAAATTGCGGCCCGGAGGCGAAAAACACCGATTTTTACCGGGATTTTTTGCTGCCAACGCTGCAACCGCCGGCCAATGGGAACGTCGCGGAACTATCAAAAAGCGTCGCCGGGCGCATGGGCGAGCCGCAAGCCGCCGAAAGGGGGGCAGGGGCATGATAGTGCGCTTCACGGTGCCGGGCGAGCCGGTGGCGCAGGGCAGGCCGCGCTTCGCGCGGGCTGGCAAGGCGGCCGTTGCCTACGACCCGCAAAAGTCGCGGGACTTCAAGTTCCTTGTCCGGCTGGTGGCGGCCGCCCACAAGCCCCCGGAGCTTTTTGCCGGGCCGGTGTCCCTTTGCGTGCTTGTTTACAGGCAAGTCCCCAAAAGCTGGGGCAAGAAAAAAACCGCCCTTGCGCTTGCCGGCAAAATCCGGCCGACGACAAAGCCCGACCTCGACAACTACGCAAAGGGCGTAAAGGACGCCCTGAACGGCATCGTCTGGCGCGACGACAGCCAAGTTACAGACGAGTTTTGCCAAAAGCGGTACGCAGCCGCCCCCCGCGTGGACGTGGAAGTTGTGGATTTGGATTCCGAACCGGAATGAGGAGGCGAAAATGCTGCAAGAACATACGCTTTGGGGACTTGAAGACAAAGAGGCAACGGCAATCAAGCGGCTGCAGGCGTTTTGCCCGGAAGAAGGGTACTACGTGGCTTTCTCCGGCGGCAAGGACAGCATAGTCGTCAAGGATTTGGTGCGGCGAAGCGGCGTCAAGCACGACATCCACTTCAGCGTCACGACGGTAGACCCGCCGGAGCTTATGCGGTACGTGCGTCAGTTCCACCCGGACGTGGAGCGCCATGCGCCGCAAACCAGCATGAGGGCGTTGATTATAAAAGCACTCGTGCCGCCGCTTAAACAAGCGCGCTACTGCTGCGGGGAGCTGAAAGAGACAGGCGGGGCGGGCAGGGTAACGGTTACGGGCATTCGCTGGCAGGAAAGCGCGAGGCGAAACAAGCGGCAAATGGTTGAAACGTGCATGAAGGACAGCACAAAATCCTTTGTCCACCCCATCATCGACTGGTCGGACAGGGAAGTTTGGGAGTATATCCGAAAGCACGCCTTGCCTTACTGCAAGCTGTACGACGAAGGTTTCAAGCGCATAGGCTGCATCATGTGTCCCATGGCCGGCCCGAAAGGCGCAAAGCGCGACGCCGAGCGCTGGCCGCAGTACGCCGAGATGTACCGGCAGGCTTGCATTGCCGCATGGGAAAGGCGCGTGGCGCTGGGCAAGGAGAATGCCAAAAAAGGCAAAAAGTCCAATTTTTTCAGCGGCGAGGAGATGTATGAGTGGTGGACGAGCAAAGCGCGGAAGGCAAAGGGCGAGCCAATGCCTACGCTTTTTGAGTGAAAAATTTGGAGGCGAAACCATGAAAGGGCAGATTGAAAAGCTCACGTGACATATTTTATAGCACCTGCTGCAACGCGGGAAGTTTTCAGGCATTTTGCGAAAAAACAAAGGATTGAGGGAATAAGAAAAATGAATTTGACGCCGGAAGTCGCCGATATTCTTGTTAACTCTAAAATTGATGGCAACGCGCTGTTTTTGCCGGAAGGACAGCTTGAAAGAAAGCTGTATCTTTCCGTAAACAAAGCCCTCGAGTTGCTCGGGGGGAAGTGGAACCGAAGCAAAAAGGGGCATGTGTTCGCCGACGATCCGGCGGAGCGGATAGACACCGCGCTTTTGACTGGGAAAATTGAAGACACTAAAAAAATATTTCAGTTCTTTCCTACCCCGCCAGAAATAGCCGCCATTGTTTGCCGCAAAGCGGACATAAACCCGGATTGCGACGTACTGGAACCCTCTGCCGGCGAGGGGGGACTATTGAGCGAGATAAAAAAATATAAGCCCCGTAGCGTTACGGCGGTCGAGCTTGACATCAGCAAGAATATTTTCCTGCGCGATTGCGACTACTCATACGCCGGCATGGATTTTTTACAATGGCTGGCGCCGCGATTGTATGACCGTGTGGTCATGAACCCGCCTTTTATGAAAAAACAGGACATAAAACATATTCTGCGCGCGTGGGAGTTGCTAAAGCCTGGGGGGATACTCTGCGCGGTATGCAGCCCGTCCCCTTTTTTCTGCCAGGATTCCCTGTCGGCGTCCTTCCGGGACTGGGTTGAAACAAACGCTGTGGAAACGCTTGATTTTCCTGCCGGTGCGTTCAAAGCATCCGGCACGAGCATAAGGACGCGTTTTGTCAAGGCGGTGAGACGATGAAAAAGACCGAGAGCCAAAAGCGGCGCGAAGCGGAGCTGTCCGCCAAAATGAACGCAATCCAATCGCCGCTCGAATTGATTGACTTTATCCAGGGCGAGCAAGCCCGGATTGTCGGCGACATGAACGCGAGCTTGGACAAAATAAAAAAAATATTACGCGAGCCGTGGGAAGGGGAGCCGCAAAATGCAATATCCAAACAAGATAAATGACTTCCGGGCGCATTTGAAAACGCTCGGGCGCCAAGGGTCGTCCATTGAAAGCTACTGCCAAGCGGTAAAGTTGTTTTACTCGCGCTACGACCTGTTGACGGAGGAGACGGCTTACGCCTACAAGGAAGGCCTCGTTGACACGCTGAAGCCCCGAAGCATAAACCTGCGCGTCGTGGGGCTCAACCGCTACATGAAATTCATGGGGGAAAAAGATTTCAAGCTGTCCGGGGTTAGGGAACAGCAAAAGCCGTTCCTTGAAAACGTGATCAGCTTTGCCGACTACGAATTTTTAAAGAAAAAGCTGCGCGAGGACGGAGACCTCCGCAGCCTGTTGCTTATCTCGCTTTTGGGCGCGACCGGGGCGAGGGTCAGCGAAATCGTCAAGTTTAAGGCGGAGCATATACGGGCCGGGCATGTCGATTTTTACGGCAAGGGGAAGAAGTACCGCAGGGTTTACATACCGCGAAGCACACAGGAAACCGCGCTCCCCATACTTGCCGCCATGGGGGTGGAGAGCGGGCATGTTTTCCGCAACAGTCGCATAAAACGGGGCAAAGGCTACGGCAAACCGATGAGCACTAGGGGGATTGCTGGCATAATCAAGACCATCGGGCAAAAATACGGCATTGACAAAGAAGTCATGCACCCCCATTCCTTTAGGCACCTGTTTGCCAAGCAGTTTCTTTTGCGGCACAACGACATTGTTTTCCTCGCGGATTTAATGGGGCATGAGGAACTTGAAACTACCCGCATATACCTGCGAAAAACGGCCACGGAACAAAGGGCGATAGTGGACGAAATCATTGACTGGTAGCCGGCCAAAAAGGCCGGGGCAAGCCAGATTTGGCGGAGGGGATTCCTGAAAGGGGAAAGGCGATTTGAAAACCAAGGAGTTTTTGAGGCAGTATTATTGGCTGGACAGGTCCATACGGGCGGAAGTTGAGCGCCGCGACGCTTGGCGGCGCTTGGCCGAAGGCTCGCCGAACGTCTTGCGCAAGGACTTCGGCGCGTCCTCCCAAGGCGACCGGGTGAGCCACTTTGTCGCGAAGGCCGCCGACCTTTCGGAGATTATAGACCGGCGCGTCGCCAAGCTCTTGCGGCTCAAAAAAGAAGTTGTGCTTGCCATTGACACGGTGGAAGACCCCAAGCTCAACGAGATTTTGAAAAGGCGTTATATAGACCTTTGGGCTTGGGGCGACATAGCCGAGGAAATGGGGTATAGCCGTCGGTATGTATGGGAATTGCACGGCGAGGCTTTGCGCCAAGTGAAAATCCCTGCCGCGGCCACATAACTGTGATATAATGAAATCAAGGCGTTGCGATAACGGTGGACGGTTGCTACTCCCCTCGAAAGGGGGTGTTGCCTATGGATACAATCTTGGCGATAGTTCTTGTGATTGTTGCTACGGGATATATCCTTGCAATAAAAAAGTAACACCGCCCAAGCCCCAAACTTAGCGGTGTTACTTTTACACTTCTTTTTTATTAAGGGCAGCCGTTCATCGGCAACGCCCCTTCTGCTTTTATTATAATCTTTAACCCCGTTTTTTGCAACAACAAACTTCCGCATTTAGTTCACATTTTTCTGTGATACAATATAAAATGCGAGAGATATACCAACCGCCTGGCTTTCGGGCGGTTTTTTATTGGGGTAGTAACAATGGCGGCGAAAAAGTGCGCATATTGGCTGACGGCGGAGGGGCTTGCCCTGCTCCGGGGCTGGGCAAGGGACGGCCTGGCCGACAAGGACATTGCCGGGAACATGGGCATATCGCGCAGCACTTTAAGCGAGTGGAAAAAACATTGTTCGGACATTTCGGACGCCCTAAAACAGGGCAAGGACGTCGCCGACCGGCAGATAGAAAACGCGCTTTATCAAAAGGCCGCAGGCGGCGACACAGCGGCCATGATATTCTGGCTGAAAAACCGAAAGCCCGACAAATGGCGCGACAGGGCGCAGCACGAAATCACCGGCAAGGACGGCGGCCCGGTGTCGCTCGAAACCGAAACCACGCACATCTACCTGCCGCAAAAGGGGAGCTTCGACGAATGCCCGCGATAAGCCCGCAAAAAGGCCCGCAAGAACAATTTTTGGCGTCGGGCGCCGACATCGCCATCTACGGCGGGGCGGCCGGCGGCGGCAAGACCTACGCGCTTTTGATGGAGCCTTTTTACCACGCCGGAAACAAAGGCTTCGGCGCGGTCATTTTTCGCCGCACGGCCAACCAGATAACTGCCGAGGGCGGGCTTTGGGACACCGCCCAGGAACTTTACATGGGCAAGGCCGAGCCCCGCATTACCCCCGTCCACTCCTTCACCTTCCCTTCCGGCGCGAGGGTGTCCTTCTCCAGCCTCCAATACGACAAGGACGCCTACAGCTGGCAGGGGGCGCAGATACCTTTGCTGTGTTTTGATGAATTGACGCACTTCACCAAAAAGCAATTTTTTTACCTTATGGGGCGCAACCGCTCCACCTGCGGGGTAAAGCCCTACATAAGGGCGACCTGCAACCCGGACGCCGACAGTTGGGTGGCCGGCTTCATTTCCTGGTGGTGGGACCCCGCCACCGGCTACGCCATGCCCGAGCGCAGCGGGGCCATGCGGTACTTTTGCCGCGCAAGCGACGAAATCGTTTGGGCGGGCAGCCGGGCGGAACTCATGCAAAAATACGGGCTGAAAGAGTACGAGATAAAGTCCGCCACCTTCATCGCCTCGTCCGTATACGACAACAAAGCGCTTATGGACGCCAACCCCGAATATCTGTCCAACTTGAAAGCCTTGGGGCAGGTAGAGCGCGAACGCCTGCTGCTCGGCAACTGGAAGATAAAGCCGTCCGCCGGCCTGTACTTCAAGCGCTCGCAAGCCGAGGTCGTGCCGGACGTCCCCAAATCGCAGGTCAGGTCATGGGTGCGCCGCTGGGACTTGGCGGCCACCGAGCCGAGCGAAGGCAACCCCAGCCCGGACGCCACCGCTTCCGTGCTGATGGGGCAGCTTGCCGACCGAAGAACAATAATTGCCGACGTGCAAAGGGCAACCGCCAGCGCGTCCGAAGTCAGGAACCTTATCAAGAGCGCGGCGGCCAGCGACAAGGCGGCCTACGGGCGCGTCAAGACAATAATCCCGCAAGACCCCGGGCAGGCCGGCAAAGACCAGGCGCAAAGCATTGTCAAAATGCTGGCCGGGTATCCGGCCGCGTCCGTCCGCGAAAGCGGCGACAAAGTGACCCGCGCCGAGCCTTTTGCCGCCCAATGGCAGGCGGGCAACGTGCTGGTAGTCGCCGCGCCCTGGAACGGCCTGTTTTTTGCCGAACTCGAAGCGTTCCCCGAAGGGGCGCACGACGACCAAGTGGACGCGGCGGCCGGGGCGTTTGCCGCCCTTTCCCGCCGGCCGGCCATGAACATCAGCCAAAACGCATTGAGGTGATTTTTTTGCGCAGGAAGCCGCTTTCCATGTCCCCCGCATATGGCAGCCCATGCACAAGCGCGGAGTTTTATAAAAAACCGGCCACGTTGGGGCGGCCGGACAAGAAAATCGCCCTCGCGCAAGACGAAGCCCTTGCCCCGGCGCTGGAAATGCTGCGCCGGGACTTCCCCTTGGGCGCGCCGGGCGCGTTCCCTTGTTTTTTGGGCTACGGGCGGCTGCTTGCCCTCGCGCAGGACGGGCTCATCCGCGCCGGCGTGGAAATGCTCGCCGAAGACTGCGTAAGCAAATGGATAGAGCTGTCCGCGCAAGGGGAAACGGACGAAGACGGAAACGGCCTGCCGGACATGGAAGAAGACTTGCGGCGCTACCACGTAAAAGACCTTCTGCGCCGCGCCGTAGCGTCCTGCGGCTACTTCGGCGGCTGCCTCGTCTTCGTCGACACGGGAAACGAACAAAAAGACCTCATAAACCCACTTGTTTTGGACGAAAAGACCTTCCCGCGAAATTCGCTGAAAAACCTTGCCCTCGTCGACCCCTACAACATAAGCCCAGGGGAATACAATTCCGCCAACCCCTGCGCATCCGACTACTACAGCCCCTCGTCCTGGTACGTCCAAGGCGTCCCCATACACGAAAGCCGCTTCCTGTACTTTGCCATGAACGAGCTGCCGTCCCTTTTAAAGCCCGCCTACAACTTTTTCGGCATGCCGCTTGCCCAAACCGTGCTGGACGCGGCCGAGCACTTCGCCGAATGCCGGGAAGCCGAGGCGCGGCTCTTGACCAAGTTCAGCCTTACCGTGCTGAAAACGAACCTTGACGAAATACTTTCCGGCGGCGCGGGCGAAATGCTCAACCGGCGCATACGGCACATGGTGCAAAACCGCACGAACGACGGCGTGGAAACCATCGACAACGAATCCGAAGACGTCGTGAACATAGCCACCCCCCTGTCGGGCGTTACCGACATAGTGCGCCAGTCGATGGAAATGGTCGCCGCCTACTTCAAGGAACCAGTAACCAAGATGTGGGGCATATCGCCGGCGGGCTTCAACGCCACCGGGGAAAACGACATGCGCAACCACCATGAGCACATACTCGCGACGCAGGAAAAACTTCTCCGGCGGCCGCTGGAAAAAATACTGAAAATCCTGTGCCTGAACCGCAGCGGCAAACTGGACGATGCACTCACCTTCCACTTCGTCCCGCTCAACGAAGAAGCCAAGTCCTCAATCGCGGCCACGCAAAAGGCCAAGGCGGAAACCGACAACATGTACATAGAAATGGGCGTGCTGTCGCCGGAAGAAGTAAGGCAAAGCCTGATAGACGACCCGGAAAGCGGCTACGGCGGGATTGACCCCTACGACATGCCGGGCGTGCCGGAAGAGGCGCCGCCGGAAGAAGGCGAGGCCCTGCCGGGCGGCGAAGGGCAAAGCGCGGCCGGCCAGGGGTTTGCCCCGGCAAAAGAACAGGGCGGCAATCCAGACGCCGAAGGCGTCGCGCTTGACGCCGCCGGGGACGATACAAAGTGGATAACCGTCAACGGCGCGCACGTGCCCATAAAAAACGGCGAGCCGCAAGGCAAGACAGGAGAAAAAATAAAGGCGCAAAGCCAGGCGGCGCCCTTGCCCGGCGCGGGCAAAAATGCTATAATAAAAGCGCTGAAGACCCTGAAAGAAGTGCGCGGCGAAAACGGCGAGGCTTTTAAAATCGCCCCCGGCGCAACTGTAAGAGGCATAAAGACACTTTTTGGCAAAGGCGCCAAAAAGCCCATTCGCGACGAGCCGCGGCTTTTGAAAACCTACGGCGGCAAAAGCGGCGACTGGGAAAAAGGCCGGGCGACGACCTACGTTGTCGACGAAAACGGCCAAAAGAAAAAAGCGGAAATACATTACTACCGGGAACCGTCCATTGGGTGCGTGGAATTTAAATTTAAGAAGTGGATAGCAAAATGAAAGCGAAATACATAGCGG
>JAISLQ010000035.1 GCA_031290885.1 Acidaminococcales bacterium | reverse complement strand
GGTCAGGCGCCCCCTGACGGAGTCCTTCGCCCCTTTCAGCGAGCCGTCCAGGAGCTTCTTGGTGTTGAACTCCGTGGAGTTGCCGATACGGTCGATCTCTTTCTTCAGCTGCTTGATTTCCCCTTCGATCTCGTTGCGGTCGTCGTCGGTGTTGGTGTCGTTGGCCGCCTGCACCGCCAGTTCCCTCATGCGCCCCAAAATGGCGTGCGTCTGGTCCAGCGCCCCTTCCGCGATCTGGATAAGGGAAGAAGTGTCTTGGGCGTTCTTTTTCGCCATGTCAAGCCCGCGCACCTGTCCGCGCATTTTTTCCGATATCGCCAAGCCGGCCGCGTCGTCCGCCGCGCTGTTGATCTTAAGCCCCGACGCGAGCCGCGCCATAGATTTTTCCGCCGCGCGGTTGTTGACCCCTAAGTACCTCTGCGAGGTCAGGGACGGGATGTTGTGGTTTATAACTGATGGCATGATGCAATCCTCCTTGAATTTTAAATTCCATCCATAATGTTTTTGTTCGTTGTTTCTGAAAACTGACCGGGGAAGTTTCTTTGGCCAGAAGAACGCCCCGGCTTTTGCCTTGTTCTGCTTAATATATCGTGCGCGGCGAAGAAGAACTTAAGTATTTAAAACAAATTTATTTTGCCTTTTTGTTTTTCCGCGCCAATGCCGGCCAATGCCGCCCGCCGGTCAAAATCGCGGCAGGCGAAAGGGAAAAAGCCGATGGCCTTGCGGCCCTCGGCTTTTTCCCTTGGCGCTGTTTTCTATTGTTTTGCCCCCCGGCCGGCCCTTCGCGCGCCTTGCCGCTTAACCGCCGGCGCCCGCCAGCCCCGCGCCCAGGGACATGGCCTTTTCGTTAAGTATTTCCGTGCCCTTGGGGACCCTGGCCAGCACCGCTTTTTTTAAGGAGCCCGCGGACACGCAGCCGGTAATTTCCACCAAGGCGCCGAGCGCCACTATGTTGGCGAACAGGACTTTGCCAAGCTGTTCTTTGGCCGTGCGGGTGATCGGCAGGCTGAGGACGGTTTTGATCCGCCGCTTTGGCAGTCTGGCGACAAAAAGGCTGTCGGTTATGAGCAGCCCCTCCTCCGGCAGATCGCCGGTATATTTGTCGCATGCTTCCTGGCTCATGGCCAGGACCGTGTCCGGCAGGGTTATTTTGGGGTAATGAATAGGGTTGGCATCGATAAGCACTTCTGACTTTGAGGAGCCGCCCCGCGCCTCCGGGCCGTAGGACTGGGACTGCACCGCCAGGCGCCCGTCAAGGACGGCGGCTTCGGCCAGGATGATCCCGGCCAGGATAAGCCCCTGCCCGCCTGTGCCGGACAATCTTATTTGCCGCATATTAAAGCCCCCCTTTTTGCGCGCGGGCGATTATTTTCGCGTATTCTTCCGTATATTCGGGCGCGTCCGCCTGATAAAGCACGCCGATGGGGAATTTATCCGCCTTTTGCGCATCGCTTAGTTTTTCATAGGCATCGGCGGGAAGGGCGTGGTCGCGCTGCCATTTGAGCATGGCGGGGGCGTCCCCCAGCTTGTTCTGGCGCCCGTAGGATATGGGGCAGGAAGCGACGGCTTCGATGAGGGAAAAACCTTTGTGCCGTATGCCGCTCGCGATCAGGTCCGCCAGCATTGGGGCGTGGAAAGCCGAGCCGCGCGCCACGAAAGTCGCGCCCGCGCCCCGGGCGAGGGCGGCCAAGTCAAACGGCCGGTCAACGGTTCCGTAGGGCGCGGTGGCCGCTTTGGAATTGGTCGGGGTGAGCGGGGAATATTGGCCGCCGGTCATGCCGTAAGTGCTGTTGTTGTATAAAAGCACCGTCAGGTCGATATTGCGCCGAGCGGCGTGTATAAAGTGGTTGCCGCCTATGGCTGCGGCATCGCCGTCGCCGGTGATGACGATGACGGCCATTTGGGGCGCCGCCAGCTTTATGCCGGTGGCGAAAGGCAGGGCGCGCCCGTGCGCGCTGTGTACCGTATTGAAATCAAGGTAGCCGGAGGCCCGGCTGGAACAGCCTATGCCCGCGACCACGGCCGTATTGTCTTTTTCAAGCCCGACGCGGTCGATGGCCTTGACCAGCGCGCCGGTGATGATCCCGTTGGCGCAGCCCGGGCACCAGATATGCGGCAGGCGGCCGGGCCGGAAATATTTTTCTATGAGTTGTTCCATGGACATTTGTCAAGCCCCCCCGGCATGTCGCTTTGTCTTTTGCAGCGCCGCCAGCAGTTCGGCCGGGGCGATGGCCTCGTTATTGTATTTGGCGCAAAGAGTTACCGGGCAAAGCCCCGCGACGGCCCTTTCCACTTCCAGCACGTATTGGCCGCGGTTCATTTCCGCCACTATGATGTGGTTCACCCGCCCGCCTAAGTCTTTGATCTGTTTTTCGGCCAGCGGCCAGATGGTTATCGGCCGCAAAAGGCCGGCCTTTATGCCTTCCTCCCTGGCCATGTCCACCGCCGCGTACGCCGTGCGGGCGGTGCCGCCGTAGGCGACGAAGGCACACTCGGCGTCCTCCAGCCTATATTCTTCCGTTTCCACAATATCGTCAAGGTGATCGTTTATTTTGGCGAACAGCCGATCGAGCAATTCTTTGGTCGCTTTGCCCGAACTGTCGGGAAAGCCGTATTCGTCGTGAACCAGCCCGGTAACGTGCCAGCGGTATCCGCTGCCGAAAGCGGCCATCGGCGGGACAAGGTCGTCTTGCGCTCCGAAATAGGCTCTGTATTCTTGTGGCGGGACAAGCGGCTTTTTGCGCTCCGGCCTGGGGATGGATGCATAAGGGGGCAACTGGACTTTTTCCCGCATATGCCCGACAATCTCGTCCATAAGCAAGATGACCGGCGTCCGGTATCTTTCCGACAGTTCGTAGGCCCTGACGGTCAGGCGGAAACATTCGGGCACGCTGGACGGGGTCAGGGCGATGATCGGATGGTCGCCGTGGGTCCCCCAGCGCGCCTGCATAACGTCGCCCTGCGACGGCGCGGTTGGCTGCCCGGTGGAAGGCCCCACCCGCTGGACGTTTACGATCACGATCGGTATTTCGGCCAAAGCGGCGTAGCCGATGAGTTCCTGTTTCAGGGAAAACCCCGGGCCGCTGGTCGCGGTCATGACTTTCCTGCCGGCAAGCGATGCCCCGAGCGCAACGCCGATGCCGGCTATTTCATCTTCCATTTGGATAAAAGTCCCGCCAATAGTCGGCAGGAGGGCGGACAGCTCTTCGGCGATCTCAGTGGAAGGGGTGATCGGATAGCCGCCGAAAAAATCGGCGCCGGCCGCGACTGCGCCTTCGGCCACGGCTTTGTTCCCTTGCATGAGTAAGGTCTTGGACACAATTTTGCTCCTTTTCATTGCCCGCCGGCCGCGCGCGGCCGGCGGGAAAATAGCCCTTGCTTTTCCTTACAAGGCGGGTCAGGGCTTCAAGGCGGGCTCGGCAACAAAGATGGCAAAATCCGGGCAGCGGGTTTCACACTGCCGGCAGGCTATGCAAGCCGCCCCGTTCACTATTTGGACTTTTTCGATTTCACTGATGCCAAGGACTTGTTTCGGGCAAAAAGCCACGCAGATACCGCAGCCTTTGCAGCGAGCCTCAATTATTTTCAGGCCCATGTAATCCCCACTCTTTCCGCCTGCGGCGAATTTTTATGCCGTCTGCCCCAAGGCGGCGCTTGCGCGCCGCCGGTTACGAATTTTGGCCGGGCTTTTGCTTTTTGCTGAGAAAATATTGAAAAAGCAGGATGCCGACAAGAACCAAAAGACCGACTATGTCGGAATAAAACTCGCTGCTTATGAGGCAGAGCGCGCCCACGAAAGAAAGCATCCGAAGCGGCGCGTTGAGCCCGGTCAGCAAATAGCCCTCGACCGCCGCGCCGATCATCAAGACGCCGATGCAGGCGCCGACGCTGACGCGGATCCCCTCGGCCAGGCCGGTGTTGATCAATAGGAGCTGCGGCGAATATATGAACATATAGGGGACGATGAAGCCGGCGATCGCCAGTTTGACCGAAGCGAAGCCGGTTTTCATCGGGTCGCCGCCGGACAGCCCGGCGGCCGCGAAAGAGGCCAGCGCCACCGGCGGCGTAAGGTTGGCGAACATCGCGAAATAAAAGGCGAACATGTGGGCCGCGATCGCCGGTATGCCGAGTTTGGCGAGCGCGGGCGCGGCAATGGTGGCCGTGATTATATAGGCGGGGATGGAGGGCAGGCCCATGCCGAGTATCATGCAGGTGATCATGCTGAAAATCAGCGTAAACAGGAGGCTCTGGCTGCCCAGCGCGATGATGGCGTTGGCCATGGAGAGGCCAAAGCCGGTCTTGGAGGAAACGCCGATGATAATGCCGACGCAGGCGCAAGCCACGGCCACGGAAACCGTCGCGCGCGCGCCTTCCGCGAAAGCGTCCAGTATGTCCCGGCCGCTCATGCGGGTGGCGCGTTTGACGCAGGAGATGGCGATGGTGGCCACTATGGCCAATACCGCCGAATATAAAACGGTAGTGCCGGAGAAAAAGAGCATGTAGACAAGAAAAACGATAGGCAGGATCAAATGCCCTTTGTCTTTAAGCACGGCCAAAGGTTTCGGCAGCTGGCTTTTCGGCAGGCCGACCAGCCCCCGTTTGGAGGCGCGCAGCTGCACCTGAATAAGTATGCCAAGATAATAAAGCAGGGCGGGAATGGCGGCGTGCACGATGATCACCGAATACCGCACGCCCAAGTTTTCCGCCATGATGAAAGCGGCCGCCCCCATGACCGGCGGCAGCAACTGCCCGCCTACCGAGGCGGAGGCTTCCACCGCGCCGGCGAATTCTTTGGAATAACCCGTTTTCTTCATCAGCGGTATGGTAAAAGCGCCCGTGGTAACGACATTGGCCACGGCCGAGCCGTTGATGGAGCCCAAAAGCCCGGAGGCGATGACCGATACCTTGGCCGGGCCGCCTTTGGTATGCCCGGCAAGCGCCATGGCAATGTCGTTAAAAAAACTTCCCATGCCGGATTTGCCCATGACCGCGCCGAACAGTATGAACAAGAAGATGTAACTGGCGGCGACGCTCACCGAAGTGCCGTAAATTCCTTCGGTATTCGCGAAAAAATGGTTGGAAAGCTGCAGCCAAGTATAGCCGCGGTGGCTGAACATTCCGGGCAGGCCGCGCCCGTACAGGCCGTAGATTATAAAAACAACGCTCAACAGGGGCAGAGTCCAGCCGGCGACGCGCCGCGAAAGTTCCAGCACCAGCAGCACGAGGGCGGTAGCGGCGACAAGATCCGGCATGTTCGGCCGCCCGGCCCTTTCTATGATGCCGTTGTAGTCCCCCCAAACATAAAGGGGGATGAGAAAGGAAATTATGACCAGCAGCCAGTCAAACCAGGCAACTTTTTTGCGGCTGCTTTTCTGCCCGAAAGGATACATTATGAAACCAAGCCCCAGCATCATGGCCACATGCAGCGAGCGATGCTGGAGAACCACCGGCGTGCCGATAAAAGACGTAATGAAATGATAGAGGGATACGGCGATGCAAGCCCAGTAGAAAATCTTGGCGGCAGAGCTTTTGCCCAGCGTGCGCGTACTGGATTCTTTGTCGTATTTTTCGATGATCGCTTGCTGTTCCTGCGTAAGCGGGCCGCCTTCGCCGCCAATGGCGATGGTTTCCGTCCCGCTTTCCTGTCCGCCGGATTTATTTTTTTCTTTGTCAAGTCCCATTTTTCACTACCTCTTTCATTCGCCTCTTTCGCTCGATGACCAGGCGCAGCCTCGTATGCTGCGGCAATTGGTCCCCCCGCGCGACAAGCCTGCCGTTCAGCGCGATGTCGCGCGTGGCGGTGTGCGAATTGAGCCATACAAGTTCGCTGAATCTCTGCCCGATTTCTTCCATGTGGATAAGCCCGTCCTTTACATAGCAGACGCGGCCTTTGTTTTCCGGTATCCCCGCGCCGAAGGCCGGAAATGTGATGGAATCGAGGATAAGATCGCCATTTGCGTCAATATGGTAATATTCATTCCAAGGTATTTTCTCCAGGGAATGTACCCAGCCAAAGAACAGCTTGCCGCCCGGCCGGGCGGGGGCGCGGGCATAAATCTTGCCCGTTTTGCAATCATAAACGCGAAGCATAAACCGTGCGCGCGCGCCAAAGGCCGACGGCGGCAGCAGCGCAAGCGCCATAAATATAATCACGACAGGGAAAACGCCCCGGCGCTTTCCCTGTCCCAAAAATCCGCGCGCAAACATTGCTTGCGCCGCGCTCTAATTCACGCCTTTGTCTTTGTAAAATCTCGCCGCGCCTTCATGAAGGGGAACCGAAGTGCCCCTGATGCCACGCAGGGCGGTGTCAAGGCGGATATGCGCTTTGGCCGTGGCGTGGGAGGCTCCGATGGCTGAAAGTCCTGCCGGCGAGTATATGTTCGTGAGCAGATCGTAGACGACGTCGGCCGGCAATTTTTCATCGACCAGCATGATGTTCATGACGGCGGCGGTTACGGTGTCCTTGTCCGTGCCGTAAGTCGCGGCCGGAATGGCGTATTCGATATAAAAAGGATATTTGTCCAGCAGTCTCCGCAGCCCTTCGCCCTCGACCGGCACAAAGGCAATCTTCTTGCTGGTCCCAAGCTCCATAATGGTGGCGTTGCCCAAGCCGGAAGTTACGAAGGCGGCGTCGCACAGGCCGTTCTTGATCTGGTCAATGGCTTCGCCGTAATTCAAATAGTCAACCCGGCAGTCGGAATAGGTCATGCCGTGCGCCTCGAACATCATGCGGGCGTTAAGTTCCACGCCGGAATTGGGGGCGCCGACGCCGATGCGTTTGCCTTTAAGGTCGGCGAAAGACTTTATGCCGGAGTCGGCGGTGGTAACAATCTGGCAGACATTCGGCCACAACCCCATCATGGCGCGCAGATCCTTGGCCGGGGGCTTGCCCTGATAAGCGCCGAAAGATTCTACCGCCTGTATCACGGAATCGGCCATGGCAATGGCCAGTTCGCCCTGGCCGGTTTGCAGCGCGTTGATGTTTTCAGCGGTAGCGCCGGTGGCGGTCGCGGAAGTCTTGTAGCCAAGGCTGCCGATAAAAGTGGCGAAAGCGCCGCCGATCGGGAAATATATCCCGCTGGAAGGCCCTGTCAGCACGGTAATGAAGTAATCTGACCGATTGACGGCGCCAGCGCAGACCGCAGTAGACATAACAAGGGCAAGGATACTGATGATGACTAATGTTTTTCTCATGTTTGCTCCTCCTCGATAAATAATTTGAAAATTTTGAAACAACCCATACTGCGATAATTCAATAACAAAGCAGCAAAATCCTGCCAAGGGAAAATCATTTTACGAATAAATAACATGCGAAGCGGGACGCGCCCGGGCGGGGACAAGCCGGCCTTTGTATTCTTCCTCGATAAAGCGCCGGGTGGCCTGCGACTGATAATATTCCACGAATTTTATTACCCCGGGGTTTCGGGCGTTCTTTGCGCCGGTTACGATGATCTGGACGAAAGGCGAACTTTCGTCTTCCAACAGGAGAGCGTCTTTAAGCGCAAGGCCGGCCGCCGCCGCGTAACCGGAACTGATCAGCGCGAGATCGCCGGCAAGCAGACCCTCGTTGAGCAAAGAGGCATCTATGGGCGTTATTTTCAGGCGCAGCGGATTGTCCTGTACGCTGTCGAGGGCAGGCGCGTGCCCGGCCGCCGGCTTTAAAGTTACAAGGCCGGCTCTTTCCAGCAAAAGAAGCGCCCTGGCCATGCCCGCGAAACTGTCCGGGACAAAAACCGCCGCACCCGCCGGCAGCCCGGACAGGTCGGCGTGCCTTACGGAATATATGCCCATAGGGTTTATATAGCATTGGCCGACCGCGACAAAATCCGCCGGCAGTTTTTTATTGACGTCCTCCAGCCAGAGTTGATTTTGAAAACAGTTAAGGTCAATTTTCCCCTCTTTTAAGTCCGTGTTAATTTTTATGTAATTGGCGGCAAATTCAAAAGTGCCGTACTCGACTATTTCAAAAAAGAAACCTTCCCGCCCGGCGCGCTCTTTTATGTTGGCAACGATTTTCGCTTGCGGCCCGCGCGTTACGCCGACTTTTAAAACCGGCCCGCCCTGACCTTTGCAACCGGCCAAAAACAGCGCGGCCAAAAGCCCGGCCACAAAGGTTAGCCTGTACGCCACGGCTACAGACGGCTTTTGTCCGTCTTGCGGGACAAAAAGTCGCCGAACGACTGGACAAGCTGCACGATAAGGATGAGAATGGCCACGGTGGCGATCATGACGTTTACTTCAAAGCGCTGATACCCGTACCTTATGGCGAGATCGCCCAGCCCGCCGCCGCCGATGACGCCGGCCATGGCCGAATAGCCGATCAGGCTGACGATCGTCAGCGTAAGCCCCAAGATGATGCCGGAAAGCGCTTCCGGCAAAAGCACCTTGCATATGACTTCCAGCGGGGTGGCGCCCATGGACAGGGCGGCTTCCACCACGCCGTGCGGCACTTCCTTCAGCGCAGATTCCACTATCCGCGCGACAAACGGCGTGGCGGAAACGGTCAGGGGGACTATGGCGGCGCTCGTGCCGATGGAAGTGCCGGCAACCCAGCGCGTAAAAGGGACGATCGCGACCATGAGGATGATAAAAGGCGTGGAACGGACGGCGTTGATGGCCGCCCCCGCGCCCAGGTTGAGCGTTAAGTTTTCCTTTATGTGCCCTTTGCCGGTTACGGTCAGAAGGACGCCGAGCGGTACGCCCAGCGCGAAAGACACTATCGACGAAACCGCTACCATATAGAAAGTTTCCAGGCAGGACTGCCACAGCAGCCCGATAAGCTCAGGGGACATAGCCCAATACCTCCACGCGCAGTTTTTGCCGGCCCAAATAGGAAAGCGCCGATTCTATGTCGTCTTTTTTGCCCGACACTTCAGCGACCAGCGTGCCGAAAGGAGTGTCTTTTATATAGTCTATATTGCCGCAAATGATGCTTACGTCCACGTTGTAAGCGCGTATGGCGCCCGACAGTACGGGCTGCCTGGCGGATGCGCCGATAAAGGACAGCTGGACGAGCCATTTGCCGCCGTCCACCGGCACGGGCGAAAGACCGATTTTCGACAGGAAATCCGGCAGATGCTGGCTGAGGGCCGTACCGATAAATTCCCGCGCCGTGGGCGTCCGAGGATTGGCAAATACTTCCAGTACGCCTCCTTCTTCCACGATGCGGCCGTTTTCGATCATCGCCAACTGATCGCAGATTTCTTTTATTACAATCATTTCGTGCGTGATCAGGACGATTGTCAAGTCAAATTGTTTATTGATGTCCTTTAGAAGCGCCAGAATGGATTTGGTGGTTTGCGGATCAAGGGCGGAAGTCGCCTCGTCGCAAAGCAGCACTTTAGGGCGGCTGGCCAAGGCGCGGGCTATGCCCACGCGCTGTTTCTGCCCGCCGGAAAGCTGCGATGGGTAATACCGCGCGCGCTCACGCAAGCCGACCAGTTCCAATAGCGGCAGTACGCGCTCGGTTATGGCGGCCTTTTTTAATCCCTGTATTTCCAAAGGGAACGCGACGTTGTCAAATACCGTGCGCGATGCGAGCAAGTTGAAATGCTGGAAAATCATGCTGATTTCCTGCCGGGCGCGCAAAAGCCCCTTGCCCGCCAAAGCGCCCATGTCTTTGCCGTCAACCGTAACCGTGCCCGAAGTCGGCCGCTCCAGCATGTTGATGCAGCGGACAAGGGTCGATTTGCCCGCCCCGCTCTGGCCTATCACGCCGAATATCCGGCCGCGGCCGATGTGCAGGGACACGCCGTTCAGCGCCTGTATATCGCCTTCTTTGCTTGTATAGGTCTTTGTCAGATTGTCTATTTTAATCATGGCGGCCTTCTTTGCAAAACAGCGTAATTACTGTTGCCGATAGTTCTTTATGCAAAATATTACATGCCCGCCCCGGCTTTGTCAAGGCGAAGCGCGAAGGGACGGCGGACGGCAGGGAATACGCCGGTTGCGTTTCTTTAAATGGTTAAAGCGCAAAGGTTGACTTTGTGCTATAATGGCTTTATATAAATGTTCCCCCAAACCGTGCCCCAAAATATTTTTTTGAGGTGATGTGAAATGGCCGCCAATAAATTGAAAGGCGCCCTGTCGGACCAGCTTTTCGCCGCGTTGCTGCTTTTGAAAACCGAAAGTGAATGTTACAAATTTTTTGAAGACATTTGCACCGTCAACGAGCTCAAATCGCTTGGGCAAAGGCTGGAAGTGGCGCGGATGCTGAAAATCGGCAACACTTACGACGATATAGTCGACAGTACCGGCGTAAGCACCGCCACCATAGCGCGCGTGAAACGCTGCCTTTATTATGGCGCCGGCGGCTACAAGCTGGCTTTGTCGAGGTTAGGAAACGCCGGGGGAAAAGGCGGGAAAAGAAAAAAAGATGATCAAAAATAACTTTGTTTGGCAAATACCTTACGGCGTAAAAGATTTCCTGATCGGCGAGGCGGCCCGCAAGCGCGCGCTGGAAAGCGGCGCGGCGGAGCTTTTTGCCCGCTGGGGCTATCAGGAAGTGGTAACCCCGACTTTTGAATATCTGGAAACTTTCGACAGCAGCACGCTCAGCGAACAAGCTTTCAAGTTTTTTGACCGCGAAGGGCGCGCGCTCATCCTGCGCCCTGACATGACCTGCCCGATCGCCCGGCTGGTTTCGGCGCGGATGAGGGACGCGGACGGGCCGCGGCGGCTTTTTTATATTGCCAACGTCTTTCGTTACGAACAGGCGCAGGCCGGCCGGCAATGCGAATTTTACCAGGCCGGCGTGGAATTGCTGGGGGCGCCCTGCGCCGCGGCGGACGCCGAAATCGTCGCGCTGGCGGTGGAAACCCTCAAAAACGCCGGTTTGGACAATTTTAAAATCAACATGGGGCATGTGGATTTTTTAAACGGAGTGGTGGAAAGCGCCTCTCTTGACCCTCGCGACGGGGAGCGCATCCGCAGCCTTTTGGCCGGCCGCGACCTGGCCGGGCTGGAAGCCTTCGCCGCAGAGCGCGCCCTGCCCCCCGCTTTACGGGAATGTCTGCGGGAGGCGCCCCTTTTGCACGGCGGCAAAGAGGCGCTCGAGAAAGCTTACCGACTGGCCGGCAACCCAACCAGCGCGCGGGCGCTGGACAATCTCAAAAATATTTTTGCCATGCTGGAAAGTTACGGCGCGGCCGGCGCAATTGATTTCGATCTTGGGCTTATACGCGACTTCGGCTATTATACCGGCATGGTATTTGAAGGATATACGCCCGGGCTGGGGTTTCCCATTTGCGGCGGCGGCCGTTACGACAACATGATGCGCTTTTTCGGCGAAAGCTGCCCGGCCATAGGCTTTTCCGCCGGCGTGGACAGATTGCTGATCGCGCTGGGCCGCCGGAACGCGGCCGTACCTTCCGCCCCCGGCGCGTATGTCGCTTGGCGGGAAGGGTTTTTCGGCCGGGCGGTGGCCGCCGCGGACAATTTGCGGGCACAAGGCCGGCGGGCGGAACTGGCTTTTTGCGCGCAGACGGCGGACGAAGCCCTTGAAAGCGCGCGGGGGCGGGATTTGGTTTATATAGAAAAATAGTCCTTCCGCGACCCGCCGCAATCTTGGGCGGCAAAGCGCCCCCGCGCCGGGCGGATCTGCCGGTTTGCCGGCTGCCTTTGGCGATTAAACAGTTGACTTGCGAAAAATTTTATGTTAGCATACCAATACATTAAATTGTTAAAGGGAGAAATTCAACTGGAGACCATTACTATCGCCCTACCTAAGGGGAAACTGTTCGCGCAAAGCAGGGAGCTTTTGGAAAAGGCCGGTTACGGCGCGCCGGGCTTGTCGGAGGATTCGCGCAAATTAGTGATAAAAAACGAAGCGGCCGGGCTCTCCTTTGTCATTACCAAGCCGATGGATCTGCCCACTTATGTCGAGTACGGCGCGGCCGATATCGGCATAATCGGCAAAGACGTATTGCTGGAGGAACAAAAGGACATTTATGAGCTTTTGGATCTTGGGTTTGGCAAATGCCGGCTGATGCTGGCCGTTCCCGCGGGACTGCGCCGCAGCAAGCTGACCGATTACGCCAATCTGCGCGTTGCAACCAAATATCCCCGCGTCGCGGCGGAATTTTTCCACGGGATCGGCATACAGGCGGAAATCATCTACCTTAACGGTTCCATAGAGTTGGCGCCGATGGTCGGCTTATCGGAAATGATCGTCGATATCGTGGAGACCGGCCGTACGCTCCGGGAAAACAAACTGGATGAAATCGCCGTCATTCACGCCGCCACCGCCCGCCTTATCGCCAACCGCGCCAGTTTCAAGCTGAAATTTGCGCGTATCCACTCTATTCTTGGCGCCATGCGCCGACAGTTGCCTTCTGGTTGAGGAGATAATAAAATGAAAATAATAGACGCCGCCGGCGCGTCCGAAATTGAATTAGAGCAAATCGCGCGCCGCCCGGCCTTCGATGAAATACCGCTTTCCCCCCGGGCGAAAGACCGCATAAAGGCCGTTTTCGGGCAGGAGTGGGACGCGCGGCGGGTGGTTGAGGAAATAGTCGCGGACGTGCGCGGGCAAGGCGACGCCAAGGCGATTTATTATACGGAGGCTTTCGATGGGGCAAAGCTGACGGCCGGCACTATGGAAGTTACGCCGGGGGAAATCGCCGCGGCGCGGGAGAAAACCGACGGCGATGTTGTGGGCGCCCTGGAACGGGCGATCGCCAACGTGCGGCGGTTCCACGAGGAGCAGCTTCCCAAAACCTGGCTGACCGAACGGGCGCACGGTTCGCTTTTGGGGCAGAAAATCACCCCGCTTGACCGGGTGGGCATATACGTGCCGGGCGGGACGGCGGCTTATCCGTCGTCCGTTATCATGAACGCCGTTCCGGCGGCGGTGGCCGGCGTCAGGGAAATTATCATGTGCGTGCCGCCGGGAGCGGACGGCACGGTAAATCCTTACGTACTGGCCGCCGCGCAAAAAACCGGCGTAAACAGGATATTCAAGTTAGGGGGCGCGCAGGCGATCGCCGCCATGGCTTTCGGCACCGCCGCCGTTCCTAAAGTGGACAAAATAACCGGCCCCGGCAACATTTTTGTTACTTTGGCCAAAAAAGCGGTTTACGGATACTGCGGCATCGACATGCTGGCCGGGCCCAGCGAAATATTGATCATTGCCGACGATACGGCCAACCCTTCCTGGATGGCGGCCGATTTGTTGAGCCAAGCCGAGCATGACCCGCTGTCGGCGGCGATCTTGGTTACGGACAGCCGCGATCTGGCCGGGCGCGTCAAAGAAAGTGCGCAAAAGCGCCTGGCCGGCCTGCCGCGAAAGGAAACGGCGGCCCTTTCCCTGTCGGGGCAGGGGCGGATCGTCATCGTAAAGGACCTTGGCGCGGCGGTCAAGTTCGCCAACCTTTACGCGCCCGAACATTTGGAAGTCGCGACCCGGGCGCCTTTTGCCCTTTTGCCTTATTTGCGGCACGCCGGGGCGATCTTTCTCGGGCAGTATTCGCCCGAGCCGCTGGGCGACTATTTCGCCGGGCCAAACCACGTGCTGCCGACCGGAGGCACCGCCCGCTTTTGTTCCGCGCTCAATGTTGAAACTTTTATGAAAAAGACCAGTATCATAGCCTATAGCGGCCGGGCCTGCAAGGAAGCGGCGGCGGACGTCATCCGCCTCGCGGCGGCCGAGGGCCTGGACGCGCACGCCTGTGCGCTGAAAGCGCGGCTGGAAGGGGAAGAAAATGCCACAATATGATTATGACGTAGAGGAAAGGGACGGATTGGACAGGATCAGCCTTTATCAAGGCGGCCCGCAGGCGGACGGCCTGTTGCTGAACGCCAACGAAAACAGCTGGCCGTTGCCGGAAAGCCTCGTCGGCGCGTTGCGGGAGAAAATCAAAACTTTGAGTTTCAATCGCTATCCGGAAATAGACGCGGCCGCCCTCAGAGAGGAGCTATCTTCTGACGCGGGCGTAGGCGCCGCCAACGTCAGGGTGGGCAACGGTTCAAGCGAATTGCTTTGCGCCGCCTGCTTCGCTTTCGGCGGCGCAAGAAGAAAGATCGCCTATCTCCACCCTTCCTTTTCCATGTATAAGACTTACGCGGCGCTGTCGGGCGGAATTGACCTTCCTTTTGCGCTGGAGGACGATTTTTCGCTGGATTTTGACCGTTTGAGGTTTTTTCTGCGCAAAGAGCGCCCTGCCGTAATGATCATCTGCAACCCCAACAATCCCACCGGCAACCTCTATCCGGCGGCCGAGCTGAAGCGGACGGCTGAAAGCGCCGGCTGCCCTGTCTTGGTCGACGAGGCGTATATGGAATTTGCGCCGGAAGGTTCTTCTTTGCTCCCTTGCCTCAATGAATATAAAAACATCGCCGTTTCGCGTACTTTTTCCAAAGCGTACGGATTGGCGGGCTTGCGCGTAGGCTACATGGCGTCCGGCGACGCGCGGATAATACAGGCGCTCGGCAAAGCCCTTTTGCCCTACAATGTAAACGTCCTGTCGCTGGCCCTGGCGCGGGCGGTTTACGCGCAAAAGGAGCTTTACGCCCAAATCGCGCGCGCGATTGCGAAGGAAAGGGGCCGCGTTTACGAACGTCTCTGTTCGCTCGGCCTAAAAGTCTGCCCTTCGGCGGCCAATTTCCTTTTTTTCCGCGCGGGCGGGCCGGACGAAACCGCCGTTTTGGCGAAAAACATTGCCGGGCGGCGCGTTTTCGTGCGCGATTTCAGCGGCAATCCCGCCCTGGCCGGTTTGCGGATGACCATCGGGACTTATGAGGAAAATGAAAAAGCCCTTGCCGCGATAAAAGGGAGCCTCCCGTAATCCGGCGCGGCGGCCGCTTTTTCGCCTTCCGTGATAAATCCGGCCTTTGCGCGCCCTTTTGGGGCCGCGAAAAATATTGCCGGCGCCCAGGCGGAAAAACCTTCCGCCTGAGCATCTCGCCAGCGGTTGCCCTATGCGGCCAAAAGAATTTTTAAAGCAAGGAGAAAACCATGAGGCAAGCTTCTTTAAAACGTGACACCGCCGAAACATCCGTCAGCGTTGAATGGTTGCTGGACGGCCGGGGTTTTGCCGCCATTGACACCGGGATAGGTTTTTTTGACCACATGCTGACGCTTTTGGGCAAACACGGCCTGTTTGACTTGACCGTCAAGGCCAGGGGCGATTTGGCGGTGGATGCGCATCACACGGTGGAGGATTGCGGCATAGCGCTGGGAAGCGCCCTGAAAGAGGCGTTAGGGGACAAAGCGGGCATAAATCGTTATGGCAGCGCTTTTGTGCCGATGGACGAAGCGCTGGCACATGCGGCGGTCGATCTGAGCGGACGGGCATATCTGGTTTTCAACGCGAAATTTCCCCCGTCCGCCGGCGGGTTTGATTTTGCTTTGGTTGAGGAGTTTTTTCGCGCCCTGTCCAGCAAGGCCGAGATGACTTTGCATGTCAACCTTTTATATGGCGCGAACGCGCACCACATGGCGGAGGCCGTATTCAAGGCTTTTGCCCGGGCGCTCTGCCGGGCGGCCGCCTTTAACGAGAGGATAGACGGGATATTGAGCACCAAAGGTATCTTGGCATGATCGTCATAGTGGACTACGGAGTTGGCAATCTGCACAGCGTGGCTAAGGCAATGGAAAAAGTAGGCGCCAAGGCCGCCGTATCCTCCGACGCGGCGGCGGTCGCCGCCGCCGACCGGCTGATCTTGCCGGGAGTGGGTTCTTTTGGCCATTGCATGAAAAACCTTTCGGAATGTGGCCTGGCCGAAACGGTCAAAGATTACGCGCGTTCCGGCCGTCCATTTTTGGGCATTTGCGTAGGCATGCAGATACTCTTCGACGGCAGCGAAGAATCCCCGGGAGTGCCCGGCCTGGGCATCCTGCCGGGCATGGTGCGGAGGCTGCCGGACCGCGGCCTGAAAATACCGCAGATCGGCTGGAACTGCCTTGATTTTCGCGCGGAAACCCCTCTTTTTTGCGGATTGCCGGCTAAAGAGTATGTTTATTTTGTACATAGTTATCACGCCGAGCCGCTTGATCGCGGCATCATAGCGGCCAGCGCGGAATACGGCGCGACGGTAACTGCGGCGGTTGTTCGCGGCAATATATGGGCTACGCAGTTTCATCCGGAAAAATCGGGCGAGGCTGGCTTGACGATATTGAGTAATTTTAAGGATGTGAAAATATGATTGTTTTTCCCGCTATTGACATCAAGGACGGAAAATGCGTCCGGCTTACCCAGGGACGGTTTGACCAACAAACGGTTTTTTCCGACATCCCCGGGGAAATGGCGATCAAGTGGCAGCAGGAAGGCGCCGAATATCTGCATTTGGTCGATCTGGACGGCGCTTTGACCGGCGTGCGCAAAAACATTGAAACCATTCGTGAATTGCTTTATCTGACGAACGTGCCCGTACAGTTCGGAGGCGGGGTGCGCGACATTGCTTCCATAGAAACCATGTTGGAGTTCGGCATAAAAAGGGTGGTTCTCGGCTCGGTCGCCATAAGCAATCCCGCCTTGGTCAAAGAGGCCTGCCAAAAATACGGGGAGCAGATAGCCGTGGGCATCGACGCGCGCGCCAATGAAGTCGCGGTCGAGGGCTGGAGCAAGTCCGGCGGCGTGAAAGCCGATGAATTGGCCAAACAAATGGCCGACGCGGGCGTTCAGAGGATAATCTTCACCGATATTGAGCGCGACGGCAAACTATCGGGAATAAACGCCGAAGAAGCCGCCCGCATAGCGCGCGGGAGCGGCCTCAAGGTAATCGCCTCGGGCGGGGCGAGCAGCCTCGCGGACATAGAGCGGCTTAAAAAATACGAAGCCGACGGCATAGAAGGGGTAATTATCGGCAAGGCGATCTATACGGGAATATTGAGCCTCGCGGACGCGATCAAAGCGGCGAGAGGGGAATGACCCCATGCTGGCCAAACGCGTAATCCCTTGTCTGGACGTCAAAGCGGGGCGGGTAGTCAAAGGCACAAATTTCATCGGGCTGCGCGACGCCGGCGACCCGGTCGAGCTTGCCCAAAAATACGATCGGGAAAAAGCGGACGAGCTGGTTTTTTTGGATATCACCGCTTCCTTCGAGGAGCGCCGTTCTATGTACGACGTTGTGCGCAAAACGGCCGGCGAAGTGTTCATGCCGCTCACGGTGGGCGGCGGCATAAGGACTGTGGACGATATGCGGGATATGCTCAAGTCGGGCGCGGATAAAATATCCCTCAACACGGCCGCCGTCAAGGATCCGTGGTTGGTCGCGCGCGGAGCGGATTTGTTCGGCCGCCAATGCATGGTGTTGGCGCTGGACGCCAAGCGCGCGGGCGACGGCCATTGGGAGGTATTCATCAATGGCGGGCGCACGCCGACGGGAATCGACGCCCTGGAGTGGGCGGCCAAGGAAACTGAGCTGGGCGCGGGCGAGATATTGCTGACCAGCATGGATGCCGACGGCACCCGTGACGGTTATGACATAGCATTGACCCGCGCGGTCGCCGATGCCGTTTCCGTGCCGGTCATCGCCTCCGGCGGCGCGGGCGCGCTGGAACATTTTTACGATGTTTTGACTGCGGGCGGGGCGGATGCCGTATTAGCCGCTTCGGTCTTTCATTACGGGCACTTTAGCGTGCGCGCGGTAAAGGAATACCTTAAAGAACGGGAGGTAGAGGTGCGTTTATGAATTTTACGGCGGACATGTTGAAATTTGACCAGGATGGCCTTGTTCCCGCCATAGTGCAGGATATAAGCAGCCAGGCCGTGCTGACGCTGGCCTACATGAACAAAGAATCCCTGCAAAAAACCGTGGAGACAGGCTACACTTGGTTTTACAGCCGCAGCCGCAAAGAACTGTGGAACAAGGGCGCGACCAGCGGCAACGTGCAAAAAGTATGCAGCATCAGTTACGACTGCGACGCCGACGCTCTTTTGCTCATGGTGGAACAGACCGGCGCCGCTTGCCACAAGGGCAGTTTTTCCTGTTTCGCCAACCTTCTGTGGCAGTCCGCCAACAAGCCGGAATTGCCGGCGGCCGCGCCCGAAAGCATGCCGGCGCTCCTTAACGATCTTTATCTGACGATAACCGAGCGGCGCCGGGCCGGAGACGAAAAATCCTACACCAGATATCTTTTTAACGCCGGGCAAGACAAAATACTGAAAAAAGTCGGCGAAGAAGCGGCGGAAACCATTATCGCCTCTAAAAACCATGCGGCGGGGGAAATAATTTACGAAATGGCCGACCTTTGGTACCATTGCCTGGTACTTTTGGCCTACCATGACATAAAGCCCAACCAGTTGCTGCATGAATTGGCGGACCGGCGAAAATAGCCGCGCCCCGGCAGGACGGGCTTTTGCGATATAGGGGCGGACAAAGGTCTGCCGCGCCGCGCCCGGCCGATGTCCGGCTTTGCCGGCGGCGCGGCAGACGCGGCGGAAAATATGAAGGGGGCGTTTCCTATGGTAGTAGTATTGGCCAAGATGTCGGTCAAACCGGAACGGCAAGCGGAATTCATTGAAAGGGCGCGGCCGGTCGTCGCCGCCACCCGCGCGGAAAAGGGCAACGTCAGCTATACGCTTTATAAAAGCACGGAAAACGAGCGCGAACTTATTTATGTCGAAGAGTGGGAAAGCAAAAGCGCCCTGGCCCTGCACCTTGAGTCCGAACATTTGCTGAAATTCAAAAAAGAACGGGCGGAAATGATGGCGGGCGAGACAAACGCAAAAATCTACGAAACAAGGTAACCGAAAAACAAAGGGAAAGCTGTCCCGGGCCGGGAGGAAAGCAATTCCCGCCGCGTGGAGGCTCGCCCTGCTATTTTTTTCGCCCGGCCGGCGGCGAAACGCCGGCGCGCCGATCATATATTTAATATATATGTATTATATGCAATTGACATTTTGCGCAAAATTGTTTATCGTTTAAGATGCAAAACCTAACTTGACGCGGGAAATTTCCGGCCAGCTTGCGTCCTTTATTATAAAACGGATAAGAGGGGTTGTCATGCGGATATCGGCCAAAGGGCGATACGCGCTTGCGGCGATCGTGGAAATAGCCCGCAGTTCGCGAAACAAAGAAACCGTCGCGGTAATTGCGATCGCGCAAAAATTAGGAATTTCCAAAATATATCTTGAGCAGATATTTGCGCAATTGAAAAAAAGCGAACTTTTGCTTTCCACCAAAGGCTCGCACGGCGGCTATCTCCTGGCTTCCCCGCCGCAGAGCGTTTCCGCTTGGAACGTGCTGTCGGCGGTCGAGGCCATGCTGGTGGAGCCGACGGACGCCTCCGTCGGCAAAGAAGCGCCGGAAATTGAAATAGCTTTGCAAAACATTGTGTTCCGGCCCCTTGACAACGTAGTCAGGGAATTCCTTGACAAAATAACCGTGCAGGCGCTGTTGGATTTCTCGGAAAAACAGCGGATGGAACAGTCCTATATGCTTAATATATAAATTTCGCGCCCGGCGGCGTTCGCGCGAAAATCGAAGGAGCGGGAAATGGATTTAAAAACACTTTGCGTACATGGTTCAAGAAAAAAATACGACACGACAGGGGCAATCAGCGTCCCCATCTTTCAATCCGCGACCTTTGCCCACCCAGGCGTCGGGAAAAGCACCGGTTATGACTATTCCCGCCAGCAGAACCCGACCCGGGAGCATCTGGAAATAACGATCGCCGCCCTGGAGGGCGGCACGGATGCGCTGGCTTTCCCTACCGGCATGGCGGCGCTTACGGCCATGATGGAATTGTTTTCCCCGGACGATCACGTCATAGTGTCCGATGATTTGTACGGCGGCTCTTTCCGCCTGTTTTTTAACATTTCGGTCAAAAACGGCCTCAAATTCAGCCTTGTGAATACATCGGACGCGGAGGCGGTGGAAGCGGCCATCACGCCGAAAACAAAGGCGGTCTTTATCGAAACGCCCACCAACCCCATGATGCAGGTTACGGATATAGCCGCGGTGGCGAAAATCGCCGGCCAAAGAAACATCCTGACCGTAGTCGACAATACTTTCCTGACGCCCTGCCGGCAAAGGCCGCTGGCATTAGGGGCCGACATTGTTTTGCACAGCGGGACGAAATATTTGGGCGGGCACAATGATACCCTGGCCGGTTTTTTGGTGTTTAAAAGCGCCGAAACATCCGAACGGATGCGGTTTATTTACAAAACGACCGGCGCTTGTCTTTCGCCTTTTGACAGTTGGCTGCTCATCCGCGGCATTAAAACCCTGGCCCTGCGCGTTGAGCGCCAGGAAGAAAACGCCGGAAAAATTGTCGCCTGGCTGTCAGAGCGGCCTTACGTCAAAAACATTTATTATCCCGGCCTCAAAACGCATCCGCAGTACGAGGTTTCCCGCAGGCAGGCCAGCGGTTTCGGCGCCATGATATCTTTCGAGGCCAAAAGCGCCGCCATCGCCGTCCGCCTCTTGGAACGCGTCAGGGTATTTCAGTACGCGGAAAGCTTGGGCGGTACCGAGAGCCTCATCACTTATCCCATGCTGCAGACACATGCCGACGTGCCGGAAGAAGAGCGCGAAGCCAAAGGCATAAACGATCGTTTGCTCCGAATGTCGGTCGGAATAGAAGACGTGGGCGACCTTGTGCGCGACCTTGAACAGGCTTTCGGCGGTTAGCTGCGGAAATAATTTCAGAGCCTGTTGGCACTATCCGCAATGTTCATGATTTTGAGCGAATTTTTCGCCCCGCGCGGCGCAAAACGCAGGCAAACCCCTATGTTCAGCGAGAATTTGGGGCAAAGCAGGGCGAAAAATCCGCCACAAGCTGGGCACGGCAGCGTTGACAGGCCCTACAATCTCTGAGGTAACGTGAGCCATACAAAAAGCTATGTCCTTCTGACTTTATGCTGCCTGTTTTGGAGCGGCAACTATATTGCCGGGAATGTCCTCGTCGCGTACATGCCGCCGGCCTGGATGACTTTCTGGCGCTGGTTTCTTGCCATGTTCCTGCTTTTCCCGCTCTCTTGCGCGGTGGAAAAACCTGTATGGCGCGATGTCCTGTCGCAATGGAAAATCCTGGCGCTAAGTTCCTTTCTGGGCCTTACGGCTTACAATTTGACGCTTTACTCGGCGTTAAGTTATACGAGCCCGCTAAACGCCACCCTGATAAGTACGCTTGCCCCTTCCGCCCTGGCCGCCGCGTCGGTCGCCATATTGAAAGAGCGGGTATTGAAGCGCCAGGCCGCCGGATTCGTGCTTTCGCTGCTCGGCGTGTTTGTCGTGCTGAGCAAAGGCGACTTCGCGGTTTTCCTCGCGCTTGAGTTTAACAGGGGCGATGTCTTGATGCTTTTGGCCGTCGTTATATGGATAACGTACACAATTATAGTAAAATTGATAAACGCGCCGCCTCTGGCCGTGGCGGCGTCGGCGTCCTTGGCGTCTAGCGCCATGACCGCGCCTTTGGCTTTTTATCAGGGAATTGACCCCGCCTGGCTGAATTTTAAGTCCGCCGCCATAATTTTGTTTATCGTCGTCTTTCCTTCCGTCTGTTCCTATGTTTTTTGGATTATCGGCGTTCGGGGCGTGGGGGCGGCCAAAGCTGGCGTTTTCATGAACTTGATGCCTGTTTTTGCCGCGCTTTTCAGCTTGCTGTCCGGCGGCGGGATACAAGTTTCGCAGGTGGCCGGGGGGCTGACGGTGTTCTTGGGGGTGTGCTTGACTGCCGGGACATTCAATTTCGGCGCCCGCCCTTTAGAAGGGCGGGCGCCGAAATAAGCAAGGGCTTTCCCTGCCCGGGAAAGCCCTTGCCGCCCGCAGCCGCGCGGGAACCGCAAATGCCGCCCCCGTCCGCAATCAATCAGCCGTGCGAAAATGTTTCCTTTACGGCAAACTGCCCAAAATAGACTTGCTGGCTGAAATCGCGCCCGCCCGGGATGCCTACCGCGTCCGCGCGGCATCTTTGGCAATGCAGGAACAGTTCTATGTATTCTCCCGCCTCTTTCCGCGCTTTGCCGATATCTTCGCACGACGGTTCCCGGCAATAGGACAGCTCATGCTGAGGAATCAGCGGTATGATGTTGTACAGGGACGCTCCCGCTTCCGCCACCGCCTTGGCCGTCTCCTTTACGTGCGCGAGGTTTATCTCGTTGATCAGCACGGTATTGACCTTTACTTTGACGCCGGCGGCGGTTACCTTCGCAATGCCCTCCAGTTGGTTTTCAATGAGAATTTTGGCGCCTTCGGCGCCTTCCCTGCGCTGGCCGTGAAAGACTATCCCGCCGATTATTTCGGCCTGGATTTTCGGGTCCACCGCGTTAACGGTTACGGTCAGAGTATCCACGCCCGCATCGATGACGTCCGTTGCTTTCTCGCTCAACAAGAGGCCGTTGGTGCTCATGCATTTTATCAGCTGGGGAAATTTTTTCCCAATCAGCCGGAAGGTTTCCAGCGCGTTGTCCGTAACCAGCGAGTCCCCCGGCCCGGCAATGCCCACTACCGTTATGTCGGGGCAAAGCCTGACCGCCCGTTCCACATAGAAAACGGCATCCTGCGGCTTGATTATCGAAGCCGTTACCCCCGGCCGGTTTTCCTCGGCGTTTATCTTCCTGCTGCAAAAACGGCACTCAATGTTGCAGGCGGGACAAACAGGCAGATGCATTCTGCCTTTGTTGTGCTTTGCTCCAAAGCACGGATGAATTTCCCGTATTCTTTTAATGTCCATCGTTTCGTCCCCCTGCCGTTTGATGAATTTCGCGCAAGCCCCGCTTGCGCCGAACAACGCAAAAAATGCCAAAGGCCAGATATATATCTATATCTGGCCTTTGGCGCTTCCCAATCAACCAAATGTTTTTGTTTTATAGTAACATGGTTGCCGCCAAAAAGCAATATGTCAATTGCAGCGGCGCAGAAATCGCGCCATGCGGATTCTATATTTGCCGGTTCAGCGGCAAAAGCCTCCGCCGGCGTTCGATACCCGAGCATCTTCCGCGGCAGGTTGTTGTTCCATTGCGCTGCCAGCGCGATTAGCTCCGGCGGCAAATCGCCAATGCTTTTGCCTTTCTTGACAAACCGCCGCAAAAGCCCGCCAAGGCGCGTTTTGCCGGGTCTTTTCCCGCCCATTCGGCCAGCAGCCGGGGGATGTCCGCCTCCGGCTCGAACCCGTCGTCGAAGAACGGGCTTAGCAACAGCCCCAGCAAACTTCCGACCGCGCCCGCAAACGGGAACTGCCCAAACCCGGCCAAAAGGAGAAACGGCGCGAACATCCTCGCTTTCTGCCCATAAGAGCCGCCCCTTGCGATGTTCCACATCAGTTCCATCTGCTTTATCGGGTACTTCTTGAACTGGAAAGCCGCGTCGCCGATTATCGTGCCGCGCGCGCGCCGCCGCCGAAGTTAAATCGCCTTCGCGCAAACGCGATATAAAAACTTTCTCGCGCACGCGGGAAAAGCGCAATCTCCAAAACCGGCAAATTGCAAAAACCACTTGACAAGCGCCGGGC
>JAISLQ010000034.1:0-17500 GCA_031290885.1 Acidaminococcales bacterium | reverse complement strand
AAGCCGGTGGGGCAACCGCAAGGGGCCAGCCGTCCAAGGCGGGGCCGATGATTGGGGTGAAGTCGTAACAAGGTAGCCGTATCGGAAGGTGCGGCTGGATCACCTCCTTTCTAAGGGGAACCGGGCCCTTCGGGGCCTCACGGCGACCCTAGGTCGCACGTCCGGCCGCCGCGCGCCCCATGGGGCCTCCGCGGCTTTCCCGCAGCCATTGTCCAGTTTTGAGGGACGCTTTTCCCTCATTTTACGAAATAACGCAATGACAGAAAGTGGGCCTATAGCTCAGCTGGTTAGAGCGCACGCCTGATAAGCGTGAGGCCAGTGGTTCAAGTCCACTTAGGCCCACCATTTTCTTTTGCGTTGCTTTGTTTCTTGATGGTTTCGGGGGTGTAGCTCAGCTGGGAGAGCACCTGCCCTGCAAGCAGGGGGTCAGCGGTTCGATCCCGCTCATCTCCACCATTGTCCAGTTTTGAGGGAAGGGTTTCCCTCCGTTTGTTCCTTGAAAACTGCACAGAGGAAGAAGGCGCGCCGGGAGGCGCGCCGGCCGGGGCGCGGCGGCCCGATGGGGCGCCGGCGGCCCGGCCGCGGGACAAATCAAGCTAAGAAGGGCATACGGTGGATGCCTTGGCGCCAAGAGCCGAAGAAGGACGCGGCAAGCTGCGAAAAGCCACGGGGAGCCGCAAGCGGGCATTGAGCCGTGGACGTCCGAATGGGGCAACCCGGCGGCGGTGAAGCGCCGTCACCCGCGCAAGCGGGGGGGAACCCGGGGAAGTGAAACATCTAAGTACCCGGAGGAAAAGAAATCAAGCGAGATTCCCCAAGTAGCGGCGAGCGAACGGGGAAAGGCCCAAACCGGGCGGCCCAGGCCGCCCGGGGTTGAGGACCGGCAAAAAGCGCGCCTTGCCTAGCCGAAGCGGATGGGAAGCCGCCCCACAGGAGGCAAGAGGCCTGTAGGCGAAAGGCGGGGCGCGCGGGCCGGGATCCAGAGTACCACGGAGCACGGGAAACTTTGTGGGAAGCAGGGGGGACCACCCTCCAAGGCTAAACACTCCTTGGCGACCGATAGCGCACAGTACCGTGAGGGAAAGGTGAAAAGAACCCCGGGAGGGGAGTGAAAGAGTGCCTGAAACCGTATGCCTACAAGCAGTCGGAGCGAAAGCGACGGCGTGCCTATTGAAGAATGAACCAACGAGTTGCGCCGGCCAGCGAGGTTAAGTGGGAGACACGGAGCCGAAGCGAAAGCGAGCCCGAACGGGGCGGAAGACAGTTGGCCGGCGCAGGCCCGA
Organism: Acidaminococcales bacterium; assembly: GCA_031290885.1. Taxonomy (NCBI): domain Bacteria; kingdom Bacillati; phylum Bacillota; class Negativicutes; order Acidaminococcales; species Acidaminococcales bacterium. The sequence goes on along the minus strand of JAISLQ010000034.1, from coordinate 16,217 downwards.
AACCACAGTGATCTATGCGTGGCCAGAGTGAAGCGCGGGTAAAAGCGCGTGGAGGCTCGAACCCGTGAGCGTTGAAAAGCTCTGGGATGAGCCGCGCATAGGGGAGAAATTCCAATCGAACGTGGAGATAGCTGGTTCTCCCCGAAATAGCTTTAGGGCTAGCCTCAGGCGGCAAATGCAAACGGTAGAGCACTGACCGGGGAAGGGGCCTTGCAGGTTGCCGAACCCTGTCAAACTGCGAATGGGTGCAGTGTTGGCCTGGGAGTCAGACCGCGGGTGACAAGACCCGCCGTCGAGAGGGAAACAGCCCGGACCGCCGGCCAAGGTCCCCAATGCCGTGCTAAGTGGCGAAGGATGTGGGGGCGCGCAGACAACCAGGATGTTGGCCCAGAAGCAGCCACCATTCAAAGAGTGCGTAATAGCTCACTGGTCGAGTGGCCCCGCGCCGAAGATGACCGGGGCTCAAGCACGGAACCGAAGCCGCGGCCTTGGGGGCGACCCCAAGGGGTAGGGGAGCGTTCCCAGGGGGGCGAAGCCGCGCCGCGAGGGGCGGTGGACCCCTGGGAAGCGAGAATGTTGGTATGAGTAGCGAAAAGGAAGGCGGGAATCCTTCCCACCGAAAGCCCAAGGTTTCCTGAGCAACGATCGTCGCCTCAGGGTCAGTCGGGGCCTAAGCCGAGGCAAAGGGCGCAGGCGATGGACAACAGGCGAAGATTCCTGTACCGGACGGAGTCGACTGAGCGACGGAGTGACGCAGGAGGGCAGGCGGGCGCCCGGACGGAAGTGGGCGTTCAAGCCCGTAGGGGGGGGGCGAGGCAAACCCCGCCCCCCGAAACCCGAGAGGCGACGACGAGCGACCAGCGATGGGAGCGAAGCCGCCGCACCCACGCTGCCAAGAAAAGCTCCTGGCGAGACGAAGTCCGCCCGTACCGCAAACCGACACAGGTGGGCGGGGAGAGAATCCCAAGGTGCGCGGGAGAACCCTCGTTAAGGAACTCGGCAAAATGTACCCGTAACTTCGGGAAAAGGGTAGCCCGCGCCCGTGTAGGGACGCAACGCCCGAGGCGGGCGCGGGCCGCAGAGAAGAGGCCCAGGCGACTGTTTAACAAAAACACAAGTGCCTGCGAAAGCGCAAGCTCAAGTATAGGCGCTGACACCTGCCCAGTGCCGGAAGGTTAAGGGAGGGCGTCCGGGCGACCAAAGCGCCCGACCGAAGCCCCGGTGAACGGCGGCCGTAACTATAACGGTCCTAAGGTAGCGAAATTCCTTGTCGGGTAAGTTCCGACCCGCACGAAAGGTGTAACGATCTGGGCGCTGTCTCAACGAGGGACCCGGCGAAATTGAAGTACCTGTGAAGATGCAGGTTACCCGCGACTGGACAGAAAGACCCCATGGAGCTTTACTGTAACCTGGCATTGTACTTTGATGCGGCACGTACAGGATAGGCGGGAGGCTGGGAAGCGCGCGCGCCAGCGCGCGCGGAGCCGGCGTTGGGATACCGCCCTTGGCGCATCGGAGTCCTAACCGCGGCGCCTTCAGCGCCCGGGACATTGCCAGGCGGGCAGTTTGACTGGGGCGGTCGCCTCCGAAAGAGCAACGGAGGCGCCCAAAGGTCCCCTCAGCGCGGACGGAAACCGCGCGCGGAGCGCAAAGGCACAAGGGGGCTTGACTGCGAGACAGACAAGTCGGGCAGGGACGAAAGTCGGGCTTAGTGATCCGGTGGCGCCGAGTGGAAGGGCCATCGCTCAACGGATAAAAGCTACCCTGGGGATAACAGGCTAATCTCTCCCAAGAGTCCATATCGACGGGGAGGTTTGGCACCTCGATGTCGGCTCATCACATCCTGGGGCTGAAGCGGGTCCCAAGGGTTGGGCTGTTCGCCCATTAAAGTGGTACGTGAGCTGGGTTCAGAACGTCGTGAGACAGTTCGGTCCCTATCCATCGCGGGCGCAAGAGATTTGAGGGGATCCGCCCCCAGTACGAGAGGACCGGGGTGGACGGGCCGCTGGTGCACCAGTTGTCCCGCCAGGGGCACCGCTGGGTAGCTACGCCCGGGGAGGATAAACGCTGAAAGCATCTAAGCGTGAAACCAGCCCCAAGATGAGATCTCCCACGGAGCAGTCCGGAAAGGCGCCTCCGAGACGAGGAGGTCGATAGGCCGGGAGTGCAAGCGGCGCGAGCCGTTGAGCGGACCGGCACTAATACGCCGAGGGCTTGATTTGGGATGCTTCTTCCTCCGTGCAGCTTTGAGGGGGCAACTGCGCGTTGCCGGCCTCGCCGCGCCCGGTGGCGACAGCTGGGGGGGCACACCTGTTCCCATCCCGAACACAGAAGTTAAGCCCCCAAACGCCGACGGTACTTGGCTGGAAACGGCCCGGGAGAATAGGTAGCCGCCGGTTTTTTCCTTGATAGCTCAATGGTAGAGCACTCGGCTGTTAACCGAGTGGTTGCAGGTTCGAGTCCTGCTCAAGGAGCCATGATTTCAAAAGCCAGATTTTTCTGGCTTTTGCGCTTTTTCCGTTAATATTGTTCTCTGATTGCAACATGAAATTGAAACATGAATAGGATTTGCGAGACATTTGCCGCCCTGCGCGGCGCAAGACACAGGCGAGTCCTTAGGCTCGGCGAGTCTTGAGTGCAGAGCGGGGCTAAATTGGCCGCAAAGAAAGATAGTATGGTTTTAATCTGCGAGCAGCGTAAATATCGGCTGCGTTATTCAAGACGCGCGGCAGCTTTTTTATGGAAAATAAAAAACTGTATTCGCTTTGAATACAGTTTCCGTAATATTTGCCGTTTCCCGGTCAGATAGATCTGTTGACCTTGCCGGAACGCAGGCAGCGAGTGCAAACGTTAACTCGTTTTGTTTCATCGCCGACTTTAGCCCGCACCCTTTGGATGTTGGGTTTCCATGTGCGCTTGGTATGCCGGTTGGAATGGCTTACGGTAGATCCGGACATTTCCGCTTTACCGCAAATCACACAGACTTTCGCCATTTATCACACCTCCTTTTGATCAAGGGAAGTAATTTGTGGAACAACACGCTAATTTTAACACAGGACAATAAATAAAAGCAAGAGTTATCTTTGATGATGCCAGGTGGGAATTATGCCATTTGATAAATCTGTCGCCACGCTGAAAAACGTTGGCAAAAAGCGCGCCGAGTATCTTGCGCAGGCGGGCATTTTTACGCTTAACGATCTGCTTTTGTATTTTCCCCGCCAGGGGCATTATATCGATTACGGCAAAATCAAGGCCATAAGCGAGTTGGAGGACGGCGCAAGGCAGATGTTTCGCGGCCGGGTCGCCGGCCTTTATCACAAGAAATCCGCCCGCGGCGGGAAATACGCGTTATTGAGGGTAACGGACGACAGCGGCGCTTACGCCCAAGTATATTTTTTTGGGACGCAGGTATACAAGGCAAAAAATTTCAGCAACAACCTTCCTGTCATAATTTCCGGCAAAGTACAAAAGGACAAAGCCAGCCAGGCAAAAACCGTTACCGAAGCGATTGTTGAGATGGATGATGAGTTGACCGGCGGCGCGGGTCCGTCCATATTGCCTGTTTACAGCCTTGTCGGGCGGCTTGCGCAAAATTTCATGCGCGCTCTGACCAAACAGGCGACGGAACTGCTGACAGAAGAGACGGCGCCGGAAATCATACCGGAGGGCGTAATAAACGAAAACGGGTTTTTGCGCCGGCACGAAGCCTTGAAAAACATTCATTACCCCGACAGTTGGGCGGCGCTCGCCAAGGCCAGGCGGCGGCTGGCTTTTGAAGAGTTGTACATGATGCAGTGCGCTCTTTTGCATTACCGGAATATGGTAAAAAAGAACAACAGGGGTTACAAGCACGGCATAAGCGGCAATAAAACCAAGAAACTTTTTGCATCCCTGCCGTTTGAACTTACCTCCGAGCAAAAAAAAGCATGGCGGGAAATTGAAAGCGACATGGAGGACATAACGCCCATGCACCGCCTTTTGCAGGGGGACGTAGGTTCCGGCAAGACCATCGTTGCCGTCCTCGCCTTGGTCAAAGCGGCAGAGAACGGCTTTCAGGGAGCGATGATGGCACCGACGGAAATATTGGCGCTCCAGCATCTGAATACTTTAAAGTCCATATTGAAAGACATCCCGATAAACATCGCGCTGCTGACCGGCGCCACGCCATCGGCCGAGCGCAGGGAGATACTGGAGAAATTGGAAGGCGGCCATATAGATATAATAATCGGGACGCACGCGCTTATCCAGGAAAACGTAAAGTTCGCCCATTTGTCTTTGGTCGTAACTGACGAACAGCACCGTTTCGGCGTCAGGCAAAGGGCCGGTTTTGCCGGCAAGAGCGCCAATATGCCGGACACGCTGGTAATGACCGCCACCCCCATACCCCGGACTATGGCGCTGACGGTATACGGCGACTTGGATGTATCGCTCATCAAAGGGTTGCCGCCCGGCCGGAAACCGGTGATTACTTTATGCTATAACGAAAAAAAACGCGGCGAGGTCTACAAGGGGCTGATACGGCAGATAAGACTCGGCCGGCAGGCGTATGTCGTCTGCCCGCTCATTGACGAATCCGATAAAGTAAACGCTTTGTCGGCGTCCAAACTTTTCGCGCAACTAAAAAGCAGTTTTTTGCGGGACATTCCGGCGGCGCTTTTGCACGGCAGGATGAAAGCGTCGGAAAAAGACGCGGTAATGTCGGCTTTTATCCGGGGCGAGATAAAGGCGCTTGTCAGCACGACGGTAATTGAAGTCGGCATAAATGTTCCCAACGCGACGCTGATGATTGTAGAAGGGGCGGAAAGGTTCGGCCTGGCGCAGCTTCACCAATTGCGCGGGCGCATAGGGCGCGGCGGGTTTCAATCCTATTGTGCGCTTATTAGCGGCAACACGGCGAAAGAAACCTTGGAACGCCTTTCCTTGATGAGCAAACACAGCGACGGGTTCGCGCTGGCGGAAGAGGACTTGCGGCTGCGCGGGGCGGGCGAGCTTTTCGGCACAAGGCAGCATGGGTTGCCTGATCTTAAATTAGCCGATATTTTCTCGGACGTTGATATTTTAAAGCTGGCGCGCGATTATGCCAAAACAAGCGTAGAAAACGAAGAGTATTTAACCGGAATCCGGCAATACATGGCAGCCAACTGCGTCAAGGATCTACGCTCTTTGTTCTTAGGTTAAAAATTCCTTCAGGCATTATGCCGGTACGGTCGCAAAGGCGCCGATATAAGGTCTCGCGACATAAATCGTTGTGCCCGCCGCTTAGCCAACGCTTTCCAATTCGGCACATAAAGACGGAAAGCCGCACGCTCAACTGCCGACGCACTTGACGGTCTTTCGGCAGTTTACGAACCTGTCCATGCGCTCAAGCGCGACAAACAGGTTTTCTGTCGAGGTAGCGTAGGAACAGCGGACGAAGCCCTCGCCGCTTTCGCCGAAAGCGGCGCCCGGAATCAGGGCCACTTCCTCCTCTTCCAACAAGCGATCGGAAAAGTCCGCGCTGCTCATGCCCGTACTTTTAATATCAGGGAAAATATAAAAAGCGCCTTGCGGTTCAAAGGTCTTCAATCCGATCCTTTTTAACCCGTCCACCATTATTTTGCGACGTTTGTTATAAGTGTCGAACATAAATTCATAATCGTCCCGCGCGCTTTTTATTGCCTCCATAGCGGCGAACTGAGCCGGCGTGGGCGCGCAGAGCATGGTGTATTGGTGGATAGACAGCATGGCGCTGACCGCTTCCGCCGGCGCCATTATGAAGCCAACGCGAAAGCCTGTCATGGCGTAAGTCTTGGAAAACCCGTTCAACAGTATGGTCCGTTCCTTCATGCCCGGCAGGGAAGCGAAACAGGTATGCCGCCCAACGTAAGTCAACTCGGCGTAAAGTTCGTCCGATATTACTACTATATTGTGTTTTTGCGCAAACCCGGCGATCTTTAAAAGCTGCTCGCGGTTCATGGTAGCGCCGGTCGGATTGGTCGGATAGCTGATGATGATGGCTTTAGTCTTTGCCGACACGCGCTTTTCCAATTCTTCCACATTTACGGCAAAGCCGTCTTCCGCTTTGGTCGGCACGGGCACGGACACGCCGCCCGCCAATATTACGCAGGCTTTGTAAGCTACGTAGCACGGTTCCGGCAAAAGAACCTCGTCGCCCGGCGACAGGAGGGCGCGCACGGCCAAATCAAGCGCTTCGCTTACGCCGGTGGTTATCAGGATTTCTTTTTCTGGATTATAGGGCGCCCCATATTTTTCCTCAACGCTGGCGGCAATGGCCTGGCGCAGTTGTAACAGGCCGTAACTTGAAGTATAAGAGGTCCTGCCGTCCCTAACGCTTTTTATGCAGCGTTTGCGCACAGACAAAGGAGTAGTGAAATCAGGTTCGCCAATGCTCAGCGAAATGACGTTCTTTTTGACGGCGATGATGTCCAAAAAACGTCCGAGGCCGGAATCCGGCAATTGTTTTGCCGCCGGCGATATTTTTTCTTGCCAGTTGATCATAGAGCACCTCGTTGCTAATATTTTTCAAAAATAAAAACCGCCCTGAATGTCAGGACGGAAAACTACCGCGGTACCACCTGTGTTCTGCCAAAAAGCAACACTTGAGACTTTTAACGGCGGTCAGCGGCATATTCGTCATACGCGGCTCAGGATCGGCTTTCTCCGGGCACTTTAACCGATTTTCACCAATTCATCGGCTCTCTTTCCAAAGCATAGCGGATACTTCATTCCTTCATTGCGGGATGCAAGGTATTTAATTACTGATTACCTTATCATAAAAAAACATATTTGGCAAGTTTTTATTTTTTGATCTGAAAATTATCGATAGGGTTCATTGTAAAATGAAATGCAACAGAAAAAGAAAACAGAAAACCATGGGCTCTTGCGGCGATTTATAAAAAAGGGCGGAAGCATAGGCGAATTGGCGCCGGAGATCATAGAGATGGCGGCGGAGTGGAACAACAATCTGCCGAGGAAGATTTTAGGCTGCATGACGCCTATAGAAGCGTTCGCGCAAGAGCTTATGAAAATCAAAGGGGCAATCGCGGCATAATCCCCTTGCCTAAGGCCATGGCGATACAAGGATTGGTGCATGACAAGCCCTATGGGAAATTTGTTGCCTTTGATATTGCAATTGACCAATGTTTCTTGCAAACACTTGCAAATGTTGCCGTGCGGCTATCCTGCGACAGAAAAATTTGCGGTTGACAAAAGACGCTGCGCAAAGTATCATTAAGTAAACATCATATCGGTCAAGGTAGAGGCGCGGGCAGCATCAGTAATTCCGTGGAGATGGCGGCTATGAAGCGGAAAGAAAGGGCGACCGCCGAAGCGTACAAACCGCCGGGGTTTGTGCGCTGGTTTAACAGCGAACAGTTGTTGGACTGTCACTTTTTAGTGGAGAGCTATCTCAGGACGGCCGCGATTGCCGCGGTGCGTGCCGTTGAGACTATGCTCAACGGTTTTTTGGTTTGTCGCAGGACACATGTCCTGTCTTTAAGCGGCGGCCGAAAGTCCGCTGAATGAATTATTTTGTTTGCCGGGGTGGGACGTTTATGATTGAAGTATTGGTAAACGGGGCTTTGGGGCGCATGGGGCGCGAGGTCATGAAAGCGGTCAGCGCGCAAGAAGATATGCGGCTGGCGGGCGCGGTGGATGTAGCGGCGTCGGGTGAAAGCGTTGCGGATGTTATAAATGTAAAAAGTGCCGTAAACGTGGAAAAAGATTTGGGGACGGCGCTATCCGGCAAAAATATCTCTGTCGTCGTTGACTTTACGCGTCCGGACGCCGTGCTGGACAATTTGCGCCTTGTCCTTGCCCGGGGCGTGAGGGCGGTAGTGGGGACAACCGGTTTTCGCAAGGACGATTTGGCGGAATTGGAGCGGCTTGCCCGGAACAATTCTACCGCAGTTTTGATCGCGCCTAATTTTTCCGTTGGCGCTAATCTTATGATGCGGCTGGCGGAAGAGGCAGCCAAGTTTTTGCCCAAAGCGGAGATTATCGAACTGCATCATGACAATAAGTTGGACGCCCCTTCCGGCACGGCCGCCGCTACGGCCGAGAAGGTGGCCAAAGCTCGCGGCGGCTATATGAAACAGGGGCACGCAAACGAGGAAGAAAAATTAAAAGGGGCCAGGGGAGCGGAAATCGAAGGGATAAGAATCCATAGCGTAAGGCTGCCGGGCTATGTGGCACATCAGGAGGTTATTTTCGGCGGGCTGGGCGAAACGCTTGTCATCAGGCATGATTCAAATTCCCGCGAATGTTTTATGCCGGGCGTTATCTTAGCCTGCCGGGAAATCGCAAAATATAACGGGCTCGTTTATGGCCTTGATGAAATTATGAATTAGAGGGGCGTTATCAATGAAGAAATACAATGTCGCCATATTAGGGGCGACCGGGGTGGTAGGGCAGGAATTTCTCGCTCTGCTCGCCGAACGGCGGTTCCCTTTAGCCGGTTTGCGCCTGCTCGCGTCTTCGCGGTCGGCGGGGAAAAAGATTGAATTTTCAGGGGCTACATACACGGTAGAAGAAGCGGCGGCGGCATCTTTCGCCGGTGTTGACATAGCTCTTTTTGCCGGCGGCGCGATCAGCAAGGAGCTTGCGCCCTACGCGGTCAAAGCCGGCGCCGTGGTGGTTGACAATTCCAGCGCTTTCCGCATGGATCCGGCGGTTCCGCTGGTCGTGCCGGAGGTAAATCCCGAGGCTTTGCGCGGACATAACGGCATTGTCGCCAATCCGAACTGTTCAACCATTATCATGGTGATGGCGCTGAAACCGATTTACGACCTGGCGAAAATAAAGAGGATAGTTGTTTCCACTTATCAGGCTGTTTCCGGCGCGGGCAAGGAAGCCATAGACGAATTGGACAGCCAGGTTGCGGCGCACGCGGCGGGGAATGAGATGCGGGCGCTCGTACTGCCAAGCGCCGGTTTGCCCAAACATTACCCGATCGCTTTCAATCTCATTCCGCAGATTGACGTGTTTTTAGATAACGGCTACACTAAGGAAGAAATGAAGATGGTCAACGAAACGCGCAAAATAATGGGCGACAATGACATGGCCATAACGGCTACAACCGTGAGAGTTCCGGTTTACCGGAGCCATTCGGAAGCAATAAATGTCGAGCTGGAAAAATCTTTGCCGCCGGCGAAGATCAAAGAGGCACTGTCCGCTTTCAAGGGCGTAGTTTTGCAGGACGACCCGGCGGCCATGCTGTATCCGATGCCTTTGTACACATCCAAACTTGACGATGTATACGTCGGGCGCGTCCGGCGCGACGAATCGCGGGAAAATGCCTGGAACTTGTGGGTGGTGGGCGATCAGATCAGGAAAGGCGCCGCGCTCAACACTTTGCAAATAGCGGAAAAAATGATCGAAATGAAATTAATATAGTTGGCGGGGAGATAGATCGTCTTGAAAATAATAGTGCAAAAATTCGGGGGTACGTCCGTCGCGACGGTTGAGGCGCGCGGCGCGGTAAGAAAAAAAGTCATCAAAGCTCTGGACGAAGGATTGCAGCCGGTTGTGGTCGTTTCCGCTATGGGGCGAAAAGGCGAGCCTTACGCCACCGATACCTTGCTCGGCTTCATCTTGGCGGAAAACCGTGCCGCCGCGAAGCACGAAATAGATTTTTTGATTAGTTGCGGCGAAAATATCAGCGCCGCCATAGTCGCCGCCAACTTACAGTCGGAAGGGATTGAAGCGCGGGCTTTGACCGGCGGGCAGGCCGGGATAATAACCGATGGCAAATCCGGCGCGGCGCGGATATTGAGGGTTGACACAGGGTATTTGCGGGAACTGATTGATGAGGGGATAGTGCCGGTCGTCTGCGGGTTTCAGGGAAGAACCGAAAACGGCCGTTCCGTTACCACTATCGGGCGCGGCGGCAGCGATACGACCGCCGCCGCCATAGGGGCCGCGCTCAAAGCCAAGGCGGTGGAGATCTATACGGATGTCGAGGGCATAATGACCGCCGACCCCCGCATGGTCAAACAGGCCGAAATAGTCGAATGTATATCCTACGGCGAGATTTGCCAGCTTGCCTATCAGGGCGCGAAGGTAATTCATCCCAGGGCGGTGGAAATCGCCATGCAAAAGAACATTCCGTTGATTATCAAATCCACTTTCAGCGACGCTCCGGGCACGCTTGTTACCAATGATTTGGGCGAGGACACGAAAGATGCGCCGATTGTCGACAGGATTGCCAGCGGTGTTACTTACCTGCCGGACATAAGCCAAATACGCATAGCGCTGAATGAAGGGCAAAATGCCGCCGGCATGGAGATTTTCGACCTTTTGGCCGATAGCGGCATAAACGTGGATTGTTTGAATGTGCATCCGGGCGAAATTATTTTTACCGTGGAAGAGAACGACTTGGACAAAGCCGTCAATATTTTGCGTTCCAAAGGATTCGGCGAAATGGCGGTGGAAAAATCATGCGCCAAAGTTTCGGTCGTGGGGGCGGGCATGCGCGGAGTGCCGGGCGTAATGGCTACTTTTGTCCGGGCGTTCGTCAAGGCCGGGACGCCGATTTTGCAGACGGTGGATTCCAACATCACTATCTCGGCGGTTATCGCGCGGGAACATCTGAACGAAACTTTGGCGCGGCTGCATGAAGCGTTTGGTTTGTCAAAAAGCGTACGGGAGTGATTTAAGATGAAAGTTCCATATTTTGGCCGTCTGCTGACGGCGATGGTTACGCCCATGTACGCCGATGGCGGCGTGAATTACCAAGCGGCCGCCGATTTGGCGGATTATTTGCTTAGTAACGGCTCGGACGGCTTGGTGGTGGCGGGGTCGACCGGAGAGTCGGCTACCTTGTCGGACGAAGAAAAATTGCGGCTTTTCGCGGTCGTCGCGGAAAAGGCAAAAGGGCGGGGCGCCGTGGTGGGCGGAACCGGCTCCAATGACACCGAAAAATCCGCCGCGCTGACGGAAAAAGCGAAAGATACCGGCGTAGACGGCGTTATGCTGGTCGGACCTTATTACAACAAGCCCACGCAGGAAGGATTTTACCGGCATTTTCGCAAGATCGCGGAAAGCACCGATTTGCCTGTCATTTTGTATAACGTTCCCGGGCGGACGGCGTCCAACATACTGCCGGAAACCATCGCCAGGCTTGCCGCGGACGTCCGCAATATAGTCGCAATAAAAGAAGCCGCCGGCAATATTGAGCAGGCGGCGCAACTAAGAAAACTTCTGCCCGCCGATTTCACTATTTACAGCGGCGACGACGGCATGACCCTGCCGATGCTGGCGGTGGGGGGAAACGGCGTCATCAGCGTGGCTGGGCATGTAACGGGCGTGAAAATGCAGGAAATGATGAGCGCTTTCGCCGCCGGCGACGTGAAAAGGGCGGCCAGTTTGCATATTGAATTGCTGGATTTTTTCCGGGCGATTTTCATCACGACCAATCCCATCCCCATAAAAACCATTACCAGCATCGTTTCAAAAATTGACTGCGGCCCGCTTCGGCTGCCGCTGACGGAAATAACCGCCGGCGACAGGGAGAAGCTCATCGCCGTGTATAACAAATTGAACGCTACTTCCTTTTGCTGAACTCCTGCCGCTTCTTGGCCGGGCAGCGGCAGGAGCCAAAAAAGCAAAGCGGCGGACGATAGGGCGTTTTCGCCGGCGGCTAATCCAAAGTGGCGCGTCCCGCTTCATATAGCGTTATAACGCCGCTTTTGCCGAGATTGAGCGCCTGCCATTTATAAACCTGCCCGCAGCAGTTCACCCCGTAAACATCCCAGGACGCAGCGCTTCGGTCATAATTGGCAAATGAAAGGCGCAGGCTTTTGCCGATGAAGAGGGCTTCCTTTTCCAACGCATTTGGCCCTTGCCCCAAACTTTGCGCCGGCAGAATATAAAGTTCAAAAAGATCGGAATCCGTCTTGTTGACGACAGTAAAAGGATTTTCGCCGGCGAAGGAAAGGCCGTGAAAGAAAAGAGAACAGGCGAAAGCGCAAATTGCCGCAAACAGGGCTTTTTTCTTCATTTCGCTTTTTCCCCGCGCGCAGGCGCGTCTTTTGCCAGATAGCCGTCTATGTCGTGCAAGCGCAGGACAAAAGTGGCGTAGGCCGCCTCTATGTCGCTATCGCCCACGACCAGTACGCGCCTGTCCCGCGGCATTTCCCGCAAATGATCGTGCAGCAGGGGAAGCGGTATGTTTACGGCGCCTTTTCGCGGCGTTTTGGCAAAAATTCCCCGGGCGCGCACGTCTATGATGTAGTCGCCGTGTTTTTTGTCCGTCAGGCTGACTGTATAGAGCGAATGGCTTGGGGCTTCTTTCAGTATCTGATCAATTTTCTGGTGCATGGACGACTGGCCATGCCCTTCCTGCTTAGCCGGGGCACCGTGCGCGGCGGGTTCGGCCTGTTTGGTGCTATGCGGATTGTTGGCGTAAGTTGGGGGCGAAAAGGAAAAGACGGCGAGCGCGGCTAAAAGCACAAAAAATTTTTTCATGGCAAAATCCTCCTGTTTTCCTGTATTGCCGCAGAAACCCTGAAGGCGGAAAAGCTTGAGCTTTTCCGCCTTCAGGGTTTCTAATCGGCTGCTTTTGATTATAAACGCATACGCCGCCGATAGCTACTGCCCAAAAGTACATTTATTTTGCCCTAAAGTGCTATATTGACAAAAAAGGCTTCCTATTGTTAAATTTAGTTTAAATAAATTCCAAGGCGGCGAAATCCGTGAAAATTGTTCATTTTAAGTGGTTTTGTGTGCTGTCGACCGTTTGCCTTGTCATGCTGTTTGAATTTTTGCGGCATAAATATCTGCACATTGTTTCCATGGATTGGGGCAATGTGTTCGTAGCCCTGTTCGCCGGCATTTTGTTTTTCTTTTGGTTTTTTGCGATTTTTCGTTATATAGAAAAGCTGTCCGTCCGGATGCAAAGGGAAAAAAACCACCTTGCGGTTTTGAAAGAAAGAGACAGGATTGCCAGGATACTGCACGATAATTTGGCCCAGACCCTTTTTTTCCTGAACGTCAAAGCAAGGGAAATAGAAAAAATAGCCCCCCTCCTGCCGCAGGTACAGGAACTGAAAGAGGCTATCGCCCTTGCCGACAGCGATTTGCGCGGCAACATCCTTGCCTTGGGCAGAGACAAAGAAATGCCGGAGGAGCGTGATATAAGCGACATAATACAAGAAAACGCGAAAATATTGACTGTGGATCAAAAGCTCAAATTGAATATTGATATAGACGAAAATGCGGGAAGCCTTCTCAACGCGGAGTGCCGACAAAAAATCGGCCGCGTTTTGCGGGAAATCTTCGTAAATATTAAAAAACACGCCCAAGCGCGGTCTGTTTCCCTGAAATTGTCCCGCCGGGGCAGGACGATCATCTTGTGCGTAAAAGACGATGGACATGGCTTTGCGGCCGTTGAGGGCAGAACCGGCGGCAATTCTTTCGGGCTGCGGAGCATTGCGCAGGACATAGAGGCCATAGGGGGCGCCGTTGCCGTTGAAAGCGATCCGGCGCGGGGCACGGCAATAAAAATAAAGTTTGATTTTTCCGGGGAGGGACAAAGATGCCTGTCAGAACCCTGATAGTGGACGATCATGTCCTTTCGCGCAAAGGCATTGCGAGTATTTTGGGAGAACACTCGGAATTTTTAATAATAGGGGAAGCCGCCAACGGACAGGAAGCGATTGAAAAGGCACAGTCCCTTTTGCCCGATCTTATCCTGATGGATATCGGCATGCCGGTGCTGTCGGGATTGGAGGCGACGAAATGGATAAAAGCCAAATTGCCGCAAGTCAGGATCGTCATGCTGAGCGTTTCCGACGATGCGCAGGATTTTTTTGAAGCCATCAAAAACGGGGCGCAAGGTTATTTATTGAAAAATATGGATACAAGCGGCTGGATTGAGTATCTTTTAGGCATCGCCGCGGGCGATGCCCCCGTTTCCCGCGCCCTGGCGGACAGAATCCTCAAAGAATTCAACGCTGCGGAGAAAAAGCCGCAAAAAGAATACCATACCCTTACCGAGCGCGAACGGGAAGTGCTTTTGTCGACCGGCGAAGGTTTAAGCAACAAAGAAATTGCGCACAAACTTTGCATTTCCGAAAGCACGGTGAAAAATCATCTGCGCGGCATTATGGAAAAACTGCATTTGCACAACCGCATGCAACTAGTGGTTTTTGCTTATAAAAATAACATTTTGAAATAAATGAACCTGTGCAAAAAGCGTCGCCCTTCCGAATAATAACGCCTTAGGTACTCGGCATTGTTTATCGGAAGGGCGAAATGCGGCTGCGCGCCGATTTACGTCCACAGCGCGCTAACTGCGGCTTCTTAGGTTGCGGTTGGTTTTCAATCGCCTGCCGCAGGGAAAGGATTGACAAACGTCCTTGACGCCAGTTGCGCGTCAAGGCTGTACAGAAGCCCTTTGTCGTTGCCGATGGTCTTGACCTTCGCGAGAAGCTCTCCGGCGGTGGCCTCTTCCTCTACCTGTTCTTTTACGTACCACATGATAAAATTATAGCTTGCGTGGTCGTTTTCTTTAAGAGCCAGCGAAGCTATGCTGTTTATCAGCTCGGTAACGTGCTGTTCATGGGCAGCGACCTTTTCAAATACTTCCTCAATGCCCGCGAAGGAGGCGGGCGGCGCTTGTATGGCATTGAAAGCAGGGGCGGCCCCTCGTTCTAAAATATGCTGATAGATGTGGATGCCGTGCGCCATCTCTTCCTGCGCTTGGACAAACAGCCAGTTCGCAATGCCTTTGAAACCTTCCCTGTCGGCGTAAGCGGACATCGCGAGATAAAGATAAGAAGAGTAGTATTCGGCGTTTACCTGATCGTTTAAGGCCTTGACCAATTTGCTTTTTAGCATTTTTATATCCTCCTGACAAAATTCTCTATGAACAAATTATATATCAAACTGCGTAAAACGCGCAACACCTGAAACGCTGAATTATTGCCGCCTTAGATTTTCTTTGCTTGAGGTTCGGCCCAACTGTTTTTGATTTTAGCGCGCAATGATATTCTTGCCCGATGCTATGGCTATAGTTTTTTCAACCGGCGCAACGGCCGCAGCCGTGCGCGTCTGCGGCAGCAAAAAATGCTCCCGTCCGGTGTTTTTCCCATCCAAGATCCAAGCGGGAAAAGAGCTGGCGGCATATTTTCATCGGGCATAATAAAGCCCTCAGAAACCTAAAAAATCAAGTTTCGGAGGGACTTTGTTTTTTTGTGGGCATGATTCAGTATGTTTCACATAACATTCTGGCTGTGTACGGCATTTGGCTGCTCGAATAATGGCTTTGCGCAGCAAACCGAAGCTGACAAACGATGTCGGAGCAAAGGCGGGGAATGGCCGGCCTAGGGCGGGATTGGCGCGCTGGCCGGTGGCGTCATTGGTTTTCAAAAAGCGGGGATTGCCGCGCCTTTGTGCTTTGCCGCAGGGGGCTGTCCGCCTTCAGAAAAGCCAGGTGCACGGCGCGGCGAAGCCCACGCCTTCGCGCTTGCCGGCGTAGCCTTCCGCTTTGATGTCTACTATGCTGTTCTTTCCTTTGAAGGTTACGCCGATTTCCCCTATGCCGGTTGCGCCTTTGAGCTTCGGCACGTCAATTGCCGCGCCGCCCGCCGCGCCCTTGGCCTTGCCGTCAAATTCGTGGTCGTAGGCCAGCCCGGCGTAAAATTCGCTTTTTTCCCCTGCCGCCTTGACGTACCTTAGCCCCGCCCGCCAGCGCAGAGAGGTTACGGCGTCAAATTCCACCGGGTCGCCCAGCACGTTCACGGAGTCGCTGCCGGTGCGCGTATAGAGGATTTTGCTGTAAAGGTCGAGCGCGGCGCCGCCCTTCAGTTCCTTTATCCAGCCCACGCCGAGGTGCAGGCCGCAGTAGACGGACTTGGCATCGTAGCGGGCAGTTTCGGTTTGGCCGGGGACGATGTCCGCGCTGCTAAAGTCGGTCTTGACTTGCCCGACGCGCAACGAGCCTTCGGTGTAGATTCTGCCCGTGCCGCGTTTGGCGCAGTCTTGCCGCGCCAGAAAGCCGATGCCGTAATAGCTGGTGTCGCCTTTGCCCTTGACTTCGCCCACGCCGCTGAAACTGTTGTAACTGTCGTAGCTGCCCCAGCCGGCTTCGAGGAATCCGCCGTAGGTGAGGCGGGCGCCGTTTGCGGTCTCTTTGGCGCGGGCCAGGCCGACGACCAGAGAGGGGCCTTTGACGTCAACGTGCGATCCGGTTTTGTGCCTGGTGTCGCTGTAGCCCA
>JAISLQ010000033.1 GCA_031290885.1 Acidaminococcales bacterium | reverse complement strand
CCTGGTAGCGCATTATGCCATATTCTTGAGCTTCCTTTATGTTGGTTTTGTTCATAAGCGCAAGCGCGTCAGCCTTGCAAACGCAAAAAAAGGTCAAAAAAACCGCGATGAAAAAACTTTTCATAATTATCCGCCGCTTTTCTTTCTGCGGCATCATCTCCTGTTACGTAATTAATAGCATTTTGTCCTGCATCGTCGCGGATAATCCCAAGCGCCTCCCCCATTGGGGATTGTCGGAGCTATCTGAAAGGTCCTGAGCGGATTTTTCGCCGGGCGCGGCAAAATCCAAGGCATGCCTAAAGGCACGCTAAGTTTTTTCAACAAAGCAGGCCGTCCGCCGGGAAACGGGCATTGAACGGCAGCGCCAACGCGCCCTGAAAATGTTTCCAATTTTATTCTAAGGTTACACCATGAGTAGGATTGGCGAGATAATTTGCCGTCCGGCGCAAAACGCAGCCGAACCCGTATGCCCGGCAAGGCTTTAGGTCAAAGCAAGGCGGCAAATTGACCGCAAGTAATATGATTTTGATCCAGGAACAGTATAAGTAAATTCAATCATAGATAGGCCTCGCCGGCAAATACTTTTTCCGCCGCGCCGGTCATGAAAATAGAACCGGTTTTGCCCGGCCACTCAATGAACAGGCTGCCGCCGTCAACCGCGACTTCCACTTTGTCGGCCAAAAGGCCGTCAAGCATGCCGGCCGCCGCCACCGCGCAAGCGCCTGTGCCGCAAGAGAGCGTTACGCCGGCACCTCTTTCCCAAACGCGCATACGGACTTTGTTTTTAGCAGCGGCCGCGGCGAAATGAACATTGGTTTTCGCCGGAAACAAACTGTCGGTTTCAAGCAAAGGCCCATACAAAAACACATCTATGCTGTCTATATCGTCAACAAAAGTAACAAAATGCGGGTTGCCCATCGATATGCCCCGGCCGGTAAATTTCCTGCCGCCGACCGTTATTTCAACGCCGGCCGCTTCCGCGTCCGGGCGGCCGGACATAGGAATTTCGCCGCGCCTGGTTTTGGGCGTCCCCATATCAACCGTTACGGCGGCAATTTCCGCCCCAGAAAAAATCAGTTGCGGCTTTATTATGCCGGCAAGCGTTTCCACCAGCATATTTTTTTTGCGGCAAATTCCCGTTTCATACAAATGTTTCGGCAAACAACGCATAAGATTGCCGCACATTTCCGCTTCACTGCCATCGGAGTTGAAAAGGCGCATACGTATATCGGCTTTGTCGCTTGTCTCCAGAAGACACAGTCCATCGGCGCCCACGCCGAAATGCCTGTCGCAAAGCTTTGCGGCCAAGGGCGCCGCGTCTATTTTCGCGTCAATTTCATCAAGGATTATAAAATCGTTGCCCAGCCCGTGCCATTTGGTAAACTTCAAAGCAAAATGCCCCCTTGTTTTGGCTCACTTACATTTTAACACCAAGGCCATTATTTAACAACCTTATCTTTTACCGAAGCGATGCGCGGCAATTGACCGCCGGAAAGCGATGCTTTATACTTTATGAAGGACAGGGGGCGATTTACATGTATTTTGACGAAAAACTGAAAAAACTGCGCCTGGACAAAGGGCTTTCATTAGAGGAACTATCGCGGGAACTAAATATCCCCGAATCCATGCTTGAAGGACTGGAAACAGGATTTCGCGATCCCAGCGCGCAGGATTTAACGAAAATAACTGAATTTTTTAAAGTATCCCCGGAAGACATAGCGGACGATCAGCCCGCCGTCAACGCTTTTTCCGTTCTTTTCGGCACCGGCGGCGTTTTGCCTTCCGCTTTGCCGACACAACCTTTTGCTGACGGGCAGGCGCTTTTGCCGGACGCTCCGCCAATATCCTTTTTGAACGAGGCCATAAAGCGCGGCGGCCAAGAAACAATTTATGAGTATCCTGATAAATACATTCGCGCCGCCAAGGCGCCGGCAGGCGAGTATATCTTGTTGCGGGTCCCTGACGACAGCATGCGCGCTTTCGGCATATTAAAAGGCGACGCGGCTATTGTACGGCGGCAAAATGTGGCAGCGCCCGGCGATATAGCTGCGGTATGGAACAAAGCGCCGGGCGGCGTCTCTTTGCGGCTTGTCCGCAAAGACGGACGGGAAGCCGCCGATGGCAGCTGCCCTCTGCCGGCCCTTGCCCAAGACGATCAAATTTACGGCCGAGTGGTAGAAATAAGAAGAAACTTCTGACAGTTTTTGGCCTTTGGCCAACGGACACGGCACCCACGCGCACGATGCGCCGGCTATAATTCGCTGCCCAGTCGCTTGTTCGCTTCCAGCAGCTTGTCCACCCTATAAACATACGACAACACTTCGGCGACCGCCTGATAAAGTTCAGGCGGTATTTCACTATCTATTTCCAGCGCCATGAGCATCTGGGTAAGGGCTTTGTTCTGATAGACGGGCACAAAGCTGCTTTTCGCCGTTTTAAGAATGTTCTCGGCGGTAACGCCCTTGCCTTTCGCCACGACTTTCGGCGCGCTGTCTTTTTCCGTGTCATAGCTTAAAGCGACCGCCTGGGCGATTTCCTTTTTTTCTTCAGCCATAATTTTACCTCTGTTATGCAACCACTATGCTGTTGACCTGCATATTGGTATTGCGCAATGCGTCTTCGATGTCCGGCAGGAAACGGCTGAACTCTTCCATGCCGTCCTGATTGGCAAAGACTATCTTTACGTCTAAAAGCGATTCCTGATAAAGATGAAATATTGCGGTAACCTGGCCAACATATTCGGGGCTGACCTTTATCCTCAGCCATGTTTCGCCGCTTTTGCCGGCAAATTCCCTTCCGCCGTTTTTTTCCCGGTAAACGTCAATATATACCGGCGTATGTTTCTCCTGCCCTTCACTCGCCAGATTAAAAACAAAAGAACCCTGTATATGCTGAGATGATTTATCCCCTTGGCCAGCTATTGTTTTTACCATATTGTCCGCGAGATCGCGCAGGGCGTTCGCCCATGCCTGCACTTGCCGGCGCGGATATTGCAAACTGTCGGCGTATTTGAGCAATCGGGCGAAAACCTGCAATCCTGCGGTTTCTTTGTCAAGCGGCATCTGCTCTTTCGCCGTCAGGCGGTTAAGGGCGCGCTCCAAAACATCAAGTCCGGCTCTGTCGCGGAAGTGTTCTTTGACCAGCCGCTCAAACACATCGGTAAGGAGGACCTTCTCGTCCAAAGAAAAAACCGCCGGATCTCCGTTTAAGGCTTTCAGCGCCCGCGCCAGGCGAGGGTCTGCCCCCGCCATGCCGTCAAGCGATTTTTTCAGCGCGGCCAGGTTTTGGAAAAGATTGGCAATGCTTTCCGCCTTCGCAGTAAAGCTTTGCCCCGGCAATTCCGGCAGCGCCTCTTTGGCCTTAGCCAGCAAAACGCCGGAGGGCCAACTGCCGCCGCGCGAAGGCTGCCGTGTAACTTCCCCGGCGGGCGCGCCCTTTTGCCCAACCGTGGCGTCCCGCTCCTGCTCGGGTTGCTTTGCCGTCTTGTTCACGGTACCCTTTATGGCGTTAGCCAAATTGGCCAAAGCTTTTACTCCGTCCGTATCCGCCAACCCTCTGACAGCGGTCATATTGCGAAAAAAGGACGACAAATCGGCCTTTTGCCCCGGCCGCCCTTTAACCGTCTGCCCATCGGCGGCGCTATCCGACCGGGCGGCAGGCTCGTCTGCGGCTGCGCCGGTTTTTTCCGCTCCGGCCGGCCGCGCCGGCGCCTCGGCAACCTTCCCGGACGTCTGCTTTTGGCCGGAAGCCGCTTCTATCGCTTGCCTGTTTATCAATATTGGCGGCGGCTGTTTGGGCGATGGCGCCAAAACAGCCTTTTGGGGGCTGGCAGGCGCATTTTCCGGTTTAGGCGGCGCGGCTTCCGATCCATCTTTTCCGGCCCGGACGACATCTTTGCCGCCGGCAATGCTCGCCAGCAATTGCCGGAAATGTTGAAGATCCAATTTGGCCAGCACGGCGTCCCGGGAAAAAGGAATGTAATCATTGCCGGCCCTCGGATGGCGCGCAGTTTCCGCCGCGCCCTCCGGCGCCGCTTCCGCCATAAATTGCGCCAGCCGGGAAAGCTCGCCGGCCAGTTTGTTGAGATTGTTGAAAATATCCTTCTGTCCCTGCACGAGATTGACCAATCCTTTGCCCAAATCAAACAAAGTGGCCTTTTGCGCCAACAGGTTCTTAATATCATTTTTCAAGCTTTCCGGCATGCCGTTTATCACTTTTTCCGAAAAAGACAATTTTTCGGCGAGTTCCTTCAATAAAGCGTCGATTGCGTCCTGCCCGGGCGAAAGGATCGCCGCATCCCTTCCGGCCGCCGGCGCCGGCAGCGCCTGTTCCGCCCCTTCAGGGCTTACGGGCGCGTTTGTTTCTTCCGCGCCGCCACTGTTTGCCGGCACAATATTATTGACCGGCCGCGATACGTTCTGGATGTTCACGCTAACTCACCTCGCTGCTTTAAACATACTGCGGAGCGGCTCAAAAGACAGCCGATGTTCAGGCGTCGGCCCAAAGTCCGCGATCGCCTTCACATGCTCGCCTGTCCCGTAGCCTTTATGCCGATCAAATCCGTACTGCGGGTATTGCCGGGAAAGTCCTTCCATCAGCCGGTCCCTGGTAACTTTCGCCAAAATCGAGGCCGCCGCGATTGAAGCGCTCAAACTGTCGCCATGCACTAATGATATCGTTGGAAAAGGCAAATCAGTTAAGGGCATGGCGTCAATCAAAGCGGCGCCAGGGGAAAACGGCAGCGACAGCAGCGCCTTGCGCATGCCGTTTAGCGTAGCTTGGTAAATATTCAAACTGTCCACCATTTTAGCCGGTATTATCTCTATGCTGAAAGCCAGCGCCTGTTCTTTAATCAGCTCATACAATTCTTCCCGTTTCCTGGCAGGTACCTGTTTGGAATCGTTAAGCCCGGGCAAAAAACAGCCGATCCGCAAAATAGCCGCGGCAACGACAAGAGGGCCGGCAAGCGGCCCCCTTCCGGCCTCATCAACGCCGGCAACGCGGTTATGGCCTTGCGCGGCCAATTCCCTTTCATATTTATACAACGCAAAAACACGCGCCTGTTCAGCTATCTTCAAGCCTTCGCGCCTGTTGTGCGCAGCCAAAAGTTTGCGCGCCCCGGCCCGCCCGTCGCGGGAAAGTTCTTCCAGCACGGATGCGGCAGGATTACCGGCCAAAATCTCTTTTATTTGTGAAAGCAGCATATTTATCTCCCGCAAACAGTTACAAACATTCCCTTCCTGAAATAGCGCCCTAACTCAAAAAGTATTGAAGTTTCCGCAAAATATTCGGCAGACGGCAATGGGTTTACAGAAGAAACTGAAAAACCTGTGCCGCAGACACGGCCTTAAGCTGTTGTTTTTGCCCGTCTACTCTTAGGGCAGCAATTCTATTGAAAAAGATTGGGCAAACATGAAACGCAGTCAGGTTGATATCATTTCTGGCAGCGAAGATGTTCCCAGCGCCGTTTGCAAGTGTTTTGATGTTAATGCTTTTTAAGTCAGAACATTAGCCGCCGTCCGCCATGGCTAAACCGCCTCCAGCGATATCCTGCCCAAAAGCCCGGCCCGAAAATCGGTCAAAACATGTTTGGCGGCGGCTTCCAGATCAAATGCGCCGCCGGAACGCAAACAGCCTTTTTGTTTGGCGACCGCCGCCAATACGTCTTCGGCGGCGGTCAGCGCCGTAAGCGACAATTTATAGCGGCAAGCAAAACTATCGGGATACTTCTCCCGCAAAAACTCCAGCAACGAAAGCGCCGCCTGTTCAACATCAAACGCCGCGTCCCTGACCGCCCCGGTCGCGGCAAGCGCGAAAGCGACATGGGGATCTTCAAACTTAGGCCAGAGTACGCCGGGAGTATCAAGCATCTCAAGATTGTTGCCGGCTTTCAGCCATTGCTTGCCCTTAGTCACGCCAGGCCGGTCGGCGGCCTGTGCCTTCGCGCTTTTTAAAAAGCGGTTGATTAGCGACGATTTGCCGACATTGGGGATGCCGGCGATCATCACCCGGATGCTTTTATTTTTCACGCCACGCGCCAGCCATTTTTTCTCAATCGGCGCGGCGGCCTGTTTCAGCGCATCCATAAGTTTATTTACGCCCCGGCCGCGGGCGGAGTCAAGCAGCACGGCCGGCAAGCCGCTTTCCGCGTAATGGCGCAGCCACTCTCCCGTTATCGCCGGATCGCTAAGATCGCTTTTGTTGAGAACTATGACCCGGGTCTTGCCGCCGATTAATTCCGCAAGCAACGGATTGCAACTGGCGACCGGAATACGAGCGTCAAGCATTTCGATCACAATGTCGATAAGCTTCAGCTCTTCGGCGATCATCCTTTTCGCTTTAGTCATGTGACCGGGAAACCATTGAACGGACAATTCCCGCAAAAAGCACCTCCGCTATCCCCTGCGCCCTATCCGCGCTTTCCCTTTCTAAGGCAGCAGCCGCCAAACCGCCGCCGGCCAAAACACCACAAAAGCCTTGCCTTTCACCAATTTCATGGGAACAAAACCCACGTCAGGGTATCTGCTGTCTTCGGAATTGTTACGGTTGTCGCCCATTACAAACACATGGCCTTCCGGCACTATGACTTTATTATAGGAACCTTTGGCCCTTTCCAGTATATAGCTTTCCTCTTTAAGATCGCCGTTTACATACACCGTCCCGCGCCTGATTTCAATAGTGTCTCCGCCCGTGGCGATTACCCGTTTGATAAAGTCGCGGCTAAGGTCGCGCGGATAGCGGAAAACAATTATTTCGCCTTTTTTGGGTTCATCAAAGGTATAAATAAATTTATTTACCAACAGCCGCTCATGATTTTCCAAAGTCGGCATCATGGACGGCCCCTCGACCATGTACGGCTCAATGATGAAAGTTCTGATCAGAAACGCCAGCACGATTGCTATTACAATCGAAATCAGCCAATCTTTGATTTCATTTTGCCAATTTATTTTTTTAAACATGCTGTCACTCCCAAGCAGATGGGCAATTACGCCTATCCCCGCCTCATTTTTCCCTACCGTAAACGGCAGGGAAAAATGAGGCGGGGAGATCTTTTGTTATAACGCCGTTTTTATCTTCTCTCTTTTATGCGCGCCGCCTTGCCGGTGAGTTTGCGCAAATAATAAAGTTTTGCCCGGCGTACCACGCCGCGGCGGACAACCTCTATTTTGTCGATTTTAGGCGAGTGCAACGGAAACACCCGTTCCACCCCCACTCCGTAGGAAATGCGCCGGACTACGAAAGTTTCCCTTACCGCGCCGCCGGAACGCGCTATTACAACGCCTTCAAAAGCCTGTATGCGTTCACGGTTTCCCTCGACGACCTTGACATGGACACGTACGGTATCGCCTGGCCAAAAACTTGGAATGTCTTTTTTTAACTGTTCTTTTTCCAAAATTTCAATAATATTCATAACAATCCTCCTGAATTCCCGGACGTTCTTGAGCCAGCGCGCTTCAGAGGACCGTCCTGTTTGTATCTCATAGATTTTATCATACAAAATCCATATCTTCAAGAACAATTATTCCCGCACCACCTAAATCAATTTTCGGTTCAAGAATGAACACGGGGTAGCGGCGATAGCCAAGAAAATCGGGCGGGACAAATCCACAGCCAGCCGCGAAACAAGGCGCGGGAGTGTCGTGCAACTGAACAGCGACCTGACAAAACGGCTGTGATGACGACTGTCGGTCGCAAGAGCCGCAAGCAGACAGCGGTTAAACCGTAAAGTCGGAAGCGCAAGGCGGTTGACGAGGCGGCCTGCGAAATCCGCGCCGGATTCGGCCATTTTGCCAAGGGCATTTTTCAGAGCATAGCAGGAGGCAGCGGCTCTAAAATTGCTGGATTGAGGGATGCTGTTGAGCGCCCCGTTTACTTCTGCCACCCTTGCCGCAGTTGGGAAAAAGGCACGAACGCGCTACACAACGGGCTTTTGCGGCGGTTTGCCAAGAAAGGCAAAGGCATTGACGATTTGCCGCCGGAGCTAATCGCGATGGCAGCGCAATGAAACTGCGCATTGCCGGTTTATCGCCATAAAAATAGTTATGCTTTTGCCTAAATACATGGTAATATGTATATTGATTGAAAAAATTGCGACAAACAAAAGGAGGATCTTTTGCATGAACAGTTACAGTATGCAATTGGGCGGGAGAACGCTCACCATCGAAAGCGGCAAGATGGCTAAACAGGCCGGCGGAGCGGTACTTGTCCGTTACGGCGATACGGCCGTGCTGGTAACCGCTACCGGCTCGAAAGAGCCGCGGGAGGGCATAGATTTTTTCCCGCTGACAGTTGATTTTGAGGAAAAACTTTATTCCGTCGGGAAAATACCCGGCGGTTTTATAAAACGCGAAGGGCGCCCGAGCGAAGCGGCCGTGCTTACCAGCAGATTGATCGACCGCCCCATAAGGCCGATGTTTCCGGACGGTTATCGCAACGATGTGCAAATAGTCGCCACGGCGCTTTCGGTAGACCAGAACAATTCTCCCGACATACCGGCCATGATCGGGGCATCCTGCGCCCTCTCCATATCCGACATACCTTTTGACGGGCCGATAGCGGGAGTGCGCGTGGGCCTTATTGAAGGGAAATATCTTATCAACCCGACCATTGAGCAACAAGCAAAAAGTGAAATCAACCTTGCCGTAGCCGGCACAAAATACGCTATTTTGATGGTGGAGGCGGGCGCGCGCGAAGTTTCCGAGGATGCCATGCTGGGCGGCATCCTTTTCGGGCACGAGATCATAAAAGAATTGGTGGAATTCCAGGAAAAAATCGCGGCCGAAATCGGCCGCGAGAAAATAAAGCCCGCGCTTTACGAACCGCCGGCCGAACTAACCAAGGAGATAAAAGAATACGCTTATTCCGCTATGGAAGACGCTCTTAAAGTCCCAGAAAAATTAGCGCGCGAAGAAAAATTAGCGCGTCTGAAAAATGAGGCGGCAGAGAAATTTTTGGAGAAATACCCGGAAAACAAAAAGGATATTGGCAATGTTTTGCAAAAATTGCTGAAACAAGCCGTCCGCAAATTGATTACTATTGATAAAATCAGGCCGGACGGCAGACAGATAGACCAAGTGCGGCCGGTCTCCTGTGAAGCGGGCATTTTGCCAAGGGCCCATGGTTCCGGCCTTTTTACCCGCGGACAGACGCAGGTGCTTAACATAGCCACCCTCGCCCCCCTGCGCGAGGGGCAAATACTGGACGGCCTTGGCGTGGAAGACTCCAAGCGCTATATGCATCATTATAATTTTCCTCCTTACAGCGTGGGCGAAACCCGCCCCTTGCGCTCGCCCGGGCGCAGGGAAATAGGGCACGGCGCGCTGGCGGAACGGGCGCTTTTGCCGGTAATACCGTCAGAAGACGAATTCCCCTACGCGCTGAGGTTAGTTTCCGAGGTACTGGAGTCCAACGGCTCGTCTTCCATGGCCAGCGTCTGCGCCAGCACTCTTTCCCTTATGGATGCCGGCGTGCCGATAAAAGCGCCTGTTTCCGGCGTGGCCATGGGACTGGTCAAAGACGGCGAAAATTTTACCATCCTGACGGATATCCAAGGCTTGGAGGACGCGCTGGGCGATATGGACTTTAAGGTGGCCGGAACGCAAAAAGGCATAACCGCCATTCAGATGGATATAAAGATCGACGGCATAAACAAGGATATTTTCGCGGCTGCTTTGGCGCAGGCCAAGCGTGGGCGAGAATTTATCCTGGGCAAAATGTTAGAGGCCATCGACCGCCCGCGCGGCGAATTGTCGCCGTACGCCCCGCGCATCATTACCCTGCAGATTGACCCTGACAAGATTCGCGATATTATCGGCCCCGGCGGCAAAATCATCAAGAAAATCGTGGAAGATACCGGCGTCAAGATTGACGTGGAAGACGACGGCAAGGTGTTTATCGCCGCAGTCGATCCGCAAGGCGCGGAAAAAGCGGTAAAAATCATCGAATCATTGGTCGCCGAAGTCGAAGTCGGCAAAATATATGCCGGCAAGGTTACGCGCTTGATGAACTTCGGCGCTTTTGTCGAAATATTGCCCGGCAAAGAAGGGCTTGTGCACATTTCGCAACTGGCCCTAGAGCGGGTGAACAAAGTCGAGGATGTTGTCGCAATAGGCGACGAAGTAGTAGTCAAGGTTACGGAAATCGACCGGCAAGGCCGGGTAAACCTGTCGCGCAAGGAAGTATTGAAAAGGGACGCGCCGGCAGTTAAATGATCCAACAAACCATTATGCCCAACGGCATCAGGGTTGTTACCGACAGTATGCACGAGGTGCGCTCGGCTTCCCTCGGCTTTTGGGTAGCCTGCGGCGCGCGGCAGGATACAGTTTGCGGCACGGCGCATTTCATCGAACACATGTTTTTCAAGGGCACCGAAAGACGCGACGCGAGGCAACTGGCGCTGGAAGCCGACCGCATCGGCGGGCAGTTAAACGCTTTCACGGCGGCGGAATATACCTGCTATTATGCCAGGGCGCTTGACTCACATATAGAACAGTTGTTTGATCTCTTGGCCGACATGTTTCTGCACTCGCGCTTTTTGCCCGGCGACGTCAAAAAAGAAAAACAAGTAATCATGCAAGAATACGACATGTACTATGACGATCCGGAAGAATTGGCGCAAAACGAGTTTTT
Source organism: Acidaminococcales bacterium (assembly GCA_031290885.1). Classification (NCBI taxonomy): domain Bacteria; kingdom Bacillati; phylum Bacillota; class Negativicutes; order Acidaminococcales; species Acidaminococcales bacterium. Next base: position 3,270 of record JAISLQ010000033.1, on the reverse strand, counting down.
CTCCTTCGTTTGGGGCGATCACCCTCTCGGGCGCAATGTTACAGGCGACAAAAAGGACGTCAGGAAAATAAACGGCCGGATCCTCGCCAACTTCCTGCATGATTTTTATACCCCGGACAATCTTGTTGTTGCCGCCGCCGGCAATGTTCGGCATGGCGATATTTGCGGCCTCGCCGACAAATATCTGTCCGGGCTGTCCGGCCAGGCGAAAAAAATACCGGCGAGCGCGCCGGACTTTGCCGCCGGGCGCAAATTTATCCCAAAAGACTTGGAACAGTCGCAGATAATATGGGGCGTACCGGGCATACCGCTGGCGGACTGTTCCTGGCATGCGGCCTCCATCCTGTGCAACCGTCTCGGCGGCAGCGCAAGTTCCCGCCTTTTCCAGGAAATAAGGGAAACAAAAGGGCTGGCGTATTTTATTGATTCTGTTTTCAGCAGTTACAGCGATGCCGGACTTTTTACCATAAACGCTGCGGTCAACCCGGAGAAAGGCGAATTTTTTCTGGCGGCGCTGGAAGAAATCATGGGCGAAGTGGCGGAAAACGGCCTGACCGAAAACGAATTGCAAGACTCCAAGGAACAGTTGATCAGCAGTTTGCTGCTCGGGCTGGAAAATTCCGGCGGGCGCATGCAACGCGTGGGCAAGCTGTCCGTTTTAGGAAAACCGCTCATCCCAACCGAAGAATTGATTGCCAAAATCAAAGGGGCAAGCCTAACCGATGTAGCCGCTATGGCGGCGCGGCTGTTTAAAGGCATTCGGCCGGCCATCGTCGGACTAGGGCCGAAATGTTCCGGAAAGGCGTTGCACCATGCGGGTACGCGGTTTTGAGACAGTAACAAAATACGGCGGGGCGAACATAAACCTACCGAAAAGGAGAACCGCCCAAAGCGCCGGTTATGATATTGCGGCGGCCGAAAGCGCCGTATTGAAAGCCGGGTTGGTAACAAAAGTGCCGACCGGCTTAAAAGCGTATATGCGAAGCGACGAATTCCTCGGCGTACACATAAGGTCCGGACTGTCCGTGAATAACGCGCTCAGCCTGGTCAACGGGCAGGGAATAATTGACGCTGATTATTACAACAATCCCGACAATGAAGGACATATAATCATTGCCTTTTTAAATCATTCAGGCACGGATGTAACAATTGAAAAAGGCGAGCGCATCGCACAGGGCATTTTTTATAAATACCTTATGGCGGACGGCGACCGGGAGCAAAAAAAAGAAGCCCGGCGCGGCGGGTTTGGCAGCACCGGTTAGCCTATCCGAACGGCGGCCCGAAAAGCAAAAGGCGCGCCCCCGGTTTTGGGCGCAGTGAATCCGCGTTCAATTTCGGGCGGTACGGGGCGCGGGCACATGCGGTTTGAACCATTGTCCACGGGCAGGGAGCAAGAGGCCATATTGCGAGAAATTTCCCCGGCGCGGCGGAAAAGCATGGCTGCGCTATCGTCAATTTTTCCGCACAGGAGCCTGCAGAACGCATAAGTCCACCTTATTTCCCTGGCTGTAAAAAGTAGTGTCAAGAAGGCATACATCAATGATGTCGCCCACCAAAGAATAAGATTTTTCGTTCATATAGCTCATAAACCTTGTCAGATGTTCCGTATCGTAAGGCATGCCATATTTATACATGCATAGATATTCCCCGGCGGGTATATTGATGATGTCTTGCCCGCCTTCTTCCCAAACAGGCACGAAAACGCAGGAACCCGCCCCTTCCAAAAAATCGCCTTTTTCCACGGCTTCTTTTTTTATGATGGAGCCAAATCCGCACAAGGGGGTCATTTGTTTTTCAAAAAGGCGCTTCCAGACATTCATCAAGGTGGTATGTTTGGCAAATTGTCCGCCATGCTTTGGCGCAAAGCCTTGTTGAACCTACGGCCTCGCCTGCGTTTTGCGCCGCGCCTGACAAAAAATTCGTTCAAAATCTGAACATTTCGGATAATATCAACAGGCTCTAAATTTTAAAAGTTTTTTGCCGGGTACGGGCATGGCCGCCCTTGCCGGCAACGACCGGGGCAGCGCATTTTGTTTGCTGTCCCGGCTATTTCCATTTATTCGTTTTCCCCGTATTCTTTGCGGACGGGAACCGTGCTTTTTATGTTCAGTTCCCGCAATTGTTTTTCCGTCACATAAGAAGGTGATTGGGTCATCAAATCGGTGGCGCTTTGCGTTTTGGGAAAGGCTATGACATCCCTTATGGATTTTTTCCCCGCCATGATCATGACCAGCCGGTCCAGGCCAAAGGCAATGCCGCCGTGCGGGGGCGTGCCGTACTCGAAGGCGTCCAGCAGAAAGCCAAACTGAGCCCTGGCTTCTTCCGGGGACAGGCCGATGGCGGAGAACACTTTCTCCTGCACGTCCCGCCGGTGTATCCTGATGCTGCCGCCGCCGACCTCGGCGCCGTTTAATACCATATCGTAGGCTTTGGCGCGTATGCCGGCCAGATCGCCGGACAAGCGCGGGACATCGTCCTCAACGGGGGACGTAAAGGGATGATGCATGGCGATATAACGCTTTTCTTCCTCATCGTATTCAAACATGGGAAAATCCAGCACCCACAAAAAGGATAAAGCGCCCTCGTCGATCAATCCCAACCGCCGCCCCATTTCCAGGCGCAAATTGCCAAGGGCCTGCGCCACTACCGCCGGCTTATCGGCGATAAACAACAGCAGGTCGCCCGGTTCGGCACCGGTTTTCGCGCAAATTGCCGCCAGTATCTCCGGGCTGAAGAATTTCGCCACCGGCGATTTTATTCCCTCCGCCGTAACCATCAGCCAGGCCATGCCTTTGGCGCCGTAATTGCCGACATATTCCGTCAGGCCGTCCAGTTCGCGGCGCGGTATGTCGGCCCGTCCTTTTACGTTTATCGCTTTAACTTCGCCGCCGCCCAAAAGCGCGCTTTCAAAAACTTTAAAGCCGCAGCCCCGAACTGTTTCCGACAAGTCGACCAAGCGCATGTCAAACCGCAGATCCGGCTTGTCAGAGCCATAACTGCCCATAGCTTCGGCGTAGCTTAATCTTCGGAAAGGAATATCCACCGTCCGCCCGATGGCGCCTTCGTAAACATATTTGATCATTTCTTCCATCATGGCCATGACGTCTTCTTGCCCGACGAAAGACATTTCCACGTCCACTTGGGTAAATTCCGGCTGGCGGTCGGCGCGCAGGTCTTCGTCGCGAAAGCAGCGGACAATCTGAAAATATCTGTCCATCCCCGCTACCATCAGCAGTTGTTTGAAAAGCTGCGGCGATTGCGGCAGGGCGT
>JAISLQ010000032.1 GCA_031290885.1 Acidaminococcales bacterium | reverse complement strand
GAGCCAGGATCAAACTCTCCGGCATATCTTTTGGCCTCTCGGCCTTTCTTGCCAAAGCCCCTTGGCCCCTTTTCGGCCGGGCTTGCCCGGCCAGCGCCAGTTTTACGGCATGGCGGCCGTGCGCGGAATCCCGCGCCCATCCGGCTTCTTTTCCTGCCATTGTCCAGTTTTCAAGGAACTTTTCACTCCGCCTTTTTGAGTGCTTACTTAGATTACCACATTGCCTTTTGCGCTGTCAAGCGCTTTTTTTGCGCAAAGTTCAGATTTCAGCGGATTTTTATTTTTCGGTTTTGCCGGTAGTTTCGGCAAACAAGGCTTTGCTGAATTCAACGGGGTCAAACGGCCTAAAATCTTTTTGCCCTTCGCCTATCCCTATCCATTTGACCGGTATGCCCAAGGCGTCTTTTATCGCCACGACCACGCCGCCTTTAGCGGTTCCGTCAAGTTTGGTCAATACTATGCCCGTTGCTTGCGCCGCCTGCGTGAAAATTTTCGCCTGCGCGACGGCGTTCTGCCCGGTAGTCGCGTCTATGGCCAGCAAGGTTTCGTGCGGCGCGTCAGGAATCTCCCTTTTGATCACGCGATGAATTTTTTTCAGTTCTTCCATCAGGTTGGTTTTGTTGTGCAGCCTGCCGGCCGTATCAATAAAAAGCATGTCAACGCCGCGGGCCCGGGCGGCTTTGAGCGCGTCAAAAACTACTGCGGCCGGATCCGATCCTTCCGCGTGCTTTAAAAGGTCGGCGCCGCAACGATTTGCCCATATTTCCAATTGTTCGGCGGCGGCGGCGCGGAAGGTGTCGGCCGCCGCGAACATGACTTTAAGCCCTGATTCGTGATAATAGCTGCCAAGTTTGCCGATGGTTGTCGTCTTGCCGGCGCCGTTCACGCCTACCACCAAAACGACGGCCGGTTTGGATGCAACAGACATCCCGGCCGCGCCGGCGGCCAAAAGGCCGGCTACCCGCTCTTGCAGAAATCCCCGTACCGCCGAAGCTCCGGTTATCTTTCCGCCCGCGGCGGCCTGCTTTAATTCCTGCAAAAGTTTTTGCGCAGTATTGACGCCGATATCGGAGGTCAGCAAAACCGCTTCCAGTTCTTCCAAAAATTCGTCGTCTATTTTTGTGTAGCCGCCGGTTAGCTTTTCCAATTGCTCGGTAAAAGTTTTGCGGGTCCTTGCCAACCCTTCTTTCAGCTTTTCAAACAAATTCATGCCGAAGCCTCGTTTCTGTCAAGTAATTTAACTGATATTAATTTGGACACGCCGGATTCTTCCATGGTAATGCCATGCAAAAGGTCGGCGGCCTGCATGGTGGTTTTACGGTGGGTAATAATGATGAATTGGGTTTTGCGCGCGTAATCCGTCAGAAAATTGACAAACCTGTCCGCGTTCGCCTCGTCCAAGGCGGCGTCTATTTCATCCAACACGCAAAACGGCGCCGGGCGGTAAGACAGCATCGCGAATAAAAGGGCTATGACCGTAAGCGCGCGCTCCCCTCCTGACAAAAGGCTTAAAGTTTGCAGTTTTTTGCCGGGCGGCTGCGCTATGACCTCAATGCCGGTGTTAAGGACGTCGCCTGGCTCAATCATTTCCAACCCGGCCGTGCCGCCGCCGAACAAACGCACAAAGGTTGTTTGGAAATGTCCGTTGATGGCGGCAAAGGCTTCGCGGAAAAGTTTGCTCATGGTACGGTCGATGTCCCTGATCAATACGCCAAGTCCTTCCTTTGCCTTTGCCAAATCGTCGTGTTGCGCCGTCAGAAAATCATGCCGTTCCTGCAATTGTTTGTACTCCTCGATCGCCGCCGGGTTTACCGGCCCTAACAGGTTTAAGCGGTTTTCGATCCCGGCCATTTCGTCATCCAAGGCGCTTTCGGTAAAATCGCTGCGGCAAAATTTTCTGGCCTCGTCAATATCCAGCGCATAAGCGTCCTGTAATTGTTCAATCGTCATGTTAAATTCGGTTTCATGGCGCGCAAAGATCGCTTCGGCGTTGCGCAGCCGGCTTTGCACGGCATTAAGGTTGCTTTTTATCTCCTTGCCGGTTTTTTCCAATTGCGCCTGTAGCGGCAGCAAACGCAGTTGCTCGGCGGCGGTTTCGTCCAAGCGGCCTTTTACTTCTTCAAGTTCCCGCCTCTCCTCCAGGATGCGCGCCTCCAACCGCTCCTGTTCATCCCGCGACAAGGCGGCAGTATTGCGGAAAACGCCCAGCTCGCCTTCAAGCCTTTCGCTTTCGGCGGCAGCCTGGTTCATGCGCGCCGTTAGGCCGTCGTATTGCTCGGCCAACAATTCCGTGGCTTTTTGCGCTGTTTCGTAACGGATGTTCGCGTCATTATATTGGAGACGAATCTCCTCCCGGGCTATTTTTAATTCCTCCAGACGGTTTTTCAGCTCATCGGCCAAACCGTATTTCCCCAAATCTTCCGCTTCGGCGGCGCCTTTGGCAATCGCGAGGCGTTCCCGCTCGGTTGCCAGTTTGCCGTCCTCGCCGGTTATTTCGTTATATTCAAAAGCAAGCGTCGCCAAGCCAAGCTCCAGTTGCTTTTTGCTTTTTTCGGCCTCGTTGCGGTGGGCGGTAATTTTGGCTGTTTCCACTTCCATGCCATTGATTTTTTCGGCATTTATCCCAATTTTTTTCTCTGCGGCAACCAGCGCGGCCAACATTTCTTCTTTTGCGCGCGCTGTTTCATCGCGGTTTTTTTCCATTGCCAAGATTTTTTCCCTGTTTTCGGCAATCTCCTGATTGCGCGACAAAAACCCGCTTTCCTTGCCGCTGCGGGAACCGCCGCTCATTGTCCCCCCGGCGTATATTACATCGCCGTCCAGCGTTACGATGCGCAGACGGCCGGAATGCCTTACTTTCAAAGCGGCGTCAAGATCGGCCGCAATCAGCGTCCGCCCAAGCAAAAATTCTACGGCCGGCCTTACCTTCGCGGCGCATTTGACCAATTTATCGGCAAAGCCGATGATGCCGCAGGCGGAGGCCAACGCCAAATCGTCGCCGCCGGGAGCGGCGATGCGCAACCTGTTCAGGGGCAGGAAAGTAGCCCGGCCCGCTTTTTCGCTTTTCAAAAATTCTATCGCCCGCCGGACGCTCAGGTCGTCTTCGGCGACAATATTTTGAATGGCCGCGCCCAAAGCGATTTCAACCGCCGGCACATATTGCGCGGGAACGTCAAGCAACTGGGCGACCGTACCGATGAGCTTATGCCGCCAAGAAGCGTTGGCCGTCATCAGTCGTTTCACGCTGCTGTTGAAGCCGTCGTATTCAGATTGCAATTTTTCCAGGACGCCGGTTCTGGCTTTCAGGGAAAGCATATCGGTTTCCGCCTTTTTTTCCCGGCCGGCCAGCTCTTTTAAGCGGATTTTCAAAAAATCGCTTTCTTTGCCGCTTTCCCGGCTGCGCAGCAACAGCTTGTTTTTTTCCTCCTCATGCCGCGCCAGCGTTTTAAGATAGCCGTCTATTTCCGCCTGCAAGGAATGGATGTTTTCTTCTATGCCAGCCTTTTCCCTTGACAATTTTTCTTTTCGGCGGACATTTACGTTAAAAGCGGTTTCTATGGCGCGGATGTCGTTATTGATCTGCAGGATGTTGCGCTTGCGCTCAAAAACGTCATCTTGCTCTGCCCGTTGTTCTTTTTCTATTTCGGCAATTTGCCGGTTGGTTTCCAAAAGCCTGGCCTGTTCCCGCCCTTTGTCCTCGCCGGCGGCTTTTTCGCCTTTCTTTTGCGCGGCCAGGCGGATTTTTATGTCGCCAAGCTCTTTTTCCAGCTCGGCTTTGCCGTTGGCCAAACGCGATTTATTTTCATCCACGCCGGCCGCCCTTTCCTCATTTTGCCGGATACGCTCGGACAAAACCGCCTTCTGTCCTGAAAGTTTTTCTATGGACGCTTGGACGGCGGCCATTTTTTGCTGTATGGTTCGCATGTCCGAAGAAACCTTTTCCAATTCCCCGACGAGCATAAACACTTTATTGTCATTGATGCTGCTGCCGGCCGCCAAAGTTTCTTCTTCCTGTTTAAGCGCCTCAAGCTGCGCCCGGGCAGTTTGCCGCATGCCGGCCGAACGGTCGATTTTGCGGACAAAAGCCGTTATGCGACATTCTTTCAAAGCCTGCGACAATTCATTGTGCCGCATGGCTTTTTCGGCGCTTTCACGCATGGGCTCCAACCGTTCGCCAAGTTCAAAGCGAATATCGTTGAGCCTGATTATATTGTTGTCAGTTTCCTCCAGCCGGCGCGCCGCCTCTTTCTTGCGCCATTTATAGCGGGTGATGCCGGCCGCTTCCTCAAACAGGGCGCGCCGGTCTTCCGGGCGGTTGTTGAGTATTTCGTCGATTTTGTTCTGTCCGATAATGGAAAGCGAGCCGCGCCCCAAACCGGTATCGGCAAAAAGGTCATGTATGTCTTTCAGCCGGCAGGGCGCTTTATTGATAAAATAGGCGCTGTCGCCTGTTCGGAATATGCGGCGGCTGACGCTGACTTCCTGAAAGGCTACCGGCAGCGCGCCGTCGGCATTGGCAAAACAAAGGGTAACTTCGGCCATGTTCAAAGCATGTCGCTTGCCGCTGCCGGAAAATATGACGTCTTCCATGGAATTGCCGCGCAAGGCACGCATGCTCTGTTCGCCCAGCACCCATCTTACGGCGTCGGACACATTGCTTTTCCCGCTGCCGTTTGGTCCGACTATGGCGGTTATCCCATCAACAAAATTCAGCTCTGTTTTATCGGCAAAAGATTTAAAGCCGACCGTTTCGATCGCGCGCAATTTCAACTAAATTCACCCACCGAAAGATCATGCTGTTTGCTAAGGCTAAACGGCAAACCGTGTTTTATGCTCCACAATCCGGCCATTGGCCAGCGTTGGATGCATTTCTATAATGCGTTGGTTGGCCGAGCCGCGAAATGGCAAAAAAAGATCTTTTTTTTCTTCGACAAAAGGCCCGTCAACCAAGACGTCCACCGTTCTCACCGCCGGACAATCTTTCACTTTTTCGTATTCAAAGCCGGTATAAAGCCAGATGTTCAAGCCGGGCTTGCGCCGCCGCAAATAATCAATGAGGCGGGCGGCGCCCTCCGCCTGGAAAAGCGGATCCCCGCCCGAAAGGGTAACGCCCCTGTGCAGCCTCGTCAATTTTCCTATTATAATGTCCCCCAGTTCTTCTTCCGCGTAAAGCGCTCCGCCATCGAAATTAAGCAGCGCCGGATTGTGGCAGCCTTTGCACAAATGGCCGCATCCTTGAAAAAACACCACAAGCCTTATGCCCGTACCGTCAACAACCGATTCGTCGAGGATACTGCCTATCCTAAGCATAAAGGTCACTCCGTTAATTTTTTTCGCGGGGGGCGGACAGCCTTTTGGTTTTGCGCACATGGCTGGAATCGCAGCGCGGGCAATATTCCTGATTTATCACCCCGAGATAGCCGCAGTTGTCGCAATAGTCTATGGGGAAATTTATGCCCACATAACCGCAGTCACATTCGCCCATGTATTTGAGAAGGTCTTCCACCGCTTCCGGGTTGTTGACCGGCGGCGAAGAAAATTCCACATAGCTTATATGCCCGGCGTTCGTATAGCGATGGAACTTGCCTTCAATTTTCATCTTGTTATAAGCGTTTATTTTGTAATTGACCGGGACATGAAAGGAGTTCGTGTAGAATTTCTTGTCGGTCACGCCTTCAAGCAGCCCGTATTCTTTGCGGTCCATGCCGACGAAACGCCCGGAAAGCCCTTCGGCCGGCGTGGCGATCAGAGTATAGTTGAGATCGTATTTATCGGCCAATTTATCAGTTTTTTCGCGCATGAAAGCGATAATTTCCTCGCCCAAAGAAAGCGCCGCCTCGTCCTCGCCGTGGTGTCGCCCAATCAGCGCGGCAAGGGTTTCCGCGAGCCCGATAAAACCGACCGTAAGCGTACCATGTTTGATCACGCCGCTGATGTCGTCGGCGGCGGCCAGCTTGTCCGCCCCCATATAAAGAGCCTGGCCCATGAGAAACGGCAAGTCGGTTATTTTAAGCTTGCCCTGAACTGTGTAACGATGGTAAAGCTGCTCGCCCGTCAAAGTAACCATGTCGTCAAGCCGCTTGTAAAAATCGGCCAGATTGCGTTCGGCTTTAATCGCCAGCCGCGGAAGGTTAATAGTGGTAAAGGACAGGTTCCCCCTGCCCGTGGTAACGGCATCGCCGTGCCGGTTGGCGATGACGCGCGTGCGGCAGCCCATATAGGCTGTTTCTCCGCCGTATTGCTTGTTAAAGGACGCATCCATGAAACTGAAAGTAGGGTTCATCCGCTGTGAGGCCACCCGGATCGCCAAACGGAAAAGATCGTAATTTTTATCGCCTTCATTCATATTGACGCCGTTTTTAATACGGAAGATGATGTTGGGGAATATGGGGTTTTCCCCCCGGCCAAGGCCTTTTTCATAAGCCAGGAGAAGATTGCGCGTTACCTTGCGCCCCTCCTCCGATGTGTCAAGCCCAAGATTAAGGCTGGAAAAAGGCACCTGCGCGCCCGCCCGCGAATGCATGCTGTTAAGGTTGTACACCAACGCCTCCATCGACTGAAAAACTTCTTCTTCGTTCGCGTTTTTCATGAAAGACGCCATGTCAAAATCAAAAAAACCAAAAGACTGCCCGCCGAACATGTCGTTCTGCGAACTTTGCAAAATGATCGCGGCCAGCGCCGTAGCCGAACCCGGACGTTTAGGCGGCCTGATATAACCGTGCCCGTTGTTGAATCCTTCGGTCAGAAGGCGTTTCAACGGTATGTTTATGCAATTGAGCGTTTTGCCGTAAAAATCAAGGTCATGAATGTGTATATCGCCGCGCCGGTGGGCTTGGGCGATATGCTCGGGAATAAGCCGGGAAAGATAATATTCCTTGCTGGCCGCGCTGGCGATCTGGAGCATTTTGGCCGAAGGGGAATTGGAAATATTGGCGTTGTCGCGATTGGTTTCAACAAGAATGTCCGCGACTGTGTCCATAAGTTCCGATCTGGCCGACCTCATGGCGCTGCGCCGGGCGCGGTAAAGTATATAGGCCTTGGCTGTCCTGGCGTGCCCACGCTCAATGAGTATTTTTTCCACTGCGTCCTGCACTTCCTCGACGCCGAACTCCGCCCCGTTATATTTTGCTTTTAAATACCTCAAAACATCCAGCGTCGCCTCAACGGCTAACTGCCGGTCGGCTCCGCCCACGGCGTTGGCCGCCTTGAAGATCGCGTTTGTTATCTTGGAATCGTCAAACGGAACATCGCGCCCATCGCGCTTAATAATAACGTCAAACATTTACTTTTGTCTCCTTCAAGGATTTCCCTCGGAGTTTTTCTTGATAATGCTTTGCAATTCATGCATAAAATTGTTGACATCAGCAAACTGCCGATAAACGGAAGCGAACCGCACGTAAGCAATTTGATCGACCTCCGCTATATAAGACATCACCGCTTCCCCAATCCGCGCGCTGGAAATTTCCGCCTCACCGGAACTGCGCACTTGCCTTTCCACCTTTTCGGCCAATTCTTTTATCTGTTCGACCGGAACCGTCCTCTTTTCAAAAGCCTTCATCAACCCGTTGAAAAGTTTTTTCTCGTTGAAAATTTCCCTGCTGCCGTCTTTTTTCACAACGATTAAAGGTATCTCTTCCCTTTTCTCGTAAGTCGTAAACCGCCGTTCGCAAATCAGGCACTCCCGCCTGCGCCTGATGACGGACCCATCGTCGATTGCGCGCGAATCCACTACCTTGCTGTCGTTGTTGCCGCAAAAAGGGCATCTCATGCCAATTCCACCCCTGCCCGGTATCAATGATGTAATAACGTGTTTTCTCCGGCTGTTTCAATATAGCACAGGCCGGGGACAAAATCAATATGTAGTGGCATTTCATTTTAGTAAATACTATATATAGACACAAAAAGCAAATTGAACGGGGCTCCATGCCGCAGGCGTCAAATCCCCTGTGGCATGAAGCCCCGTTCAAACAACAAACGCGGCAACCGTCCGCAGCAGCCCGCCAATAAAATGCCAGCTCCTCTTGCGCGCCGGACGCCAGATTTATTTGGCATTATTAAAGTTTATTTTGCTATGTTTAATTTTTCGTCCCGGTTCTGCCCGCAAGGCAAATTATCAGCCTCCAAGCAGGAGTATTTACTGTCAACAAACAGATTTTTTGACATGTTGTCCAATATTTTTTTGGCGATTTTTATCGCTGTTTCCGCTTTATCCACGCCTATCCATTTTCTGCACAACTCATTCGCCGCCACCAGCGTAGTACCCGAACCACAGACAAAATCCAAGACCACACTTTCTTTATTCGAGGATGCTTGCACAATGGCTTTAAGCATGTCCAAATTTTTCTCCGTTGGATATTCCGGATACTGATAATCTTTAAACTCCCAGATATCCTGCATTTTCTTGCCGTATTTTTCATCCGCATAAATAATTTTGCGCGGGTTTCCCTTGGCTGACCATTCAATAAGCCCTTTTTCGTCCAACGCTTCCAGTTCTTTCGGAGCGCAACGCCAATGTCTATCTTCCGGCGGATCAATCCCTTTAAATTCATTTTCGGTGACGCCATTTTTTGTTTTTCCGGGCGCGTGCAAAGGAATTGTCGTATACGCTCTACCATTTTTATCTGTTTTTTAAAATAAAAATTTCTTTTCGTCCATGGCAAACGGTATTTGGGGGTTATTCCAAATGGCGTGCTTTGTTTTTGTATAAAATAAAATCATGTCTTTGATATTTCCATAGGATTTTCAGCCAAAATTCTTCGGATTACATTTTATGCGGGTTATGTCATTATGGAAATTATCGGCACCAAATATTTCATCCGTTATTATTTTTACATAATGCCCCATCCAGCAATCAATATGCAAATAAATTGATCCCTTATCAGAAAGCAATTCCTTCGCTACAATCAACCGTTCCCTTAAAAACTCAATAAATTCAAAACCACGCACATCATCAACATAGGCAATTTCATCTTTATTGCGCATACTGATTGTGCTGACTCGCTTTTCGCCAATGGTAAATGTTTTATTTGTTGAAAATGGCGGATCTATGTATATCAAATCTATACTGCTTGACAACTGGAAATTTTTACGCAATGTTTGCAAGACAAAGAGATTTTCGCCTTTAATGAGCATGTTCTTGTTCTCGGACACACCATTAAGAAAACAAAACGGCGTGTTATTGAGTATTTATTCTGCTTTCTTTTTGCCAGTATAACACAATTGCATATTTTGATCCTTTTCTCTTAAACAGAATATAAAAATTCACGCAAAAGCAGTGCGCTTAATATATTTTGATCACAATGCATTTTAGTAGCATTATGATACATTTTGTTTTTTCTGCCGTTAATGTACAAAACCCCGTCTAAAATGGCAACTGTAATCGCTCGCGGGGAAGCATTTGCTATCGTACTCATAGCATCGTCAAATTGCGCATTTTGATGTCCGCCAAAATCTGTCAGAAATTTTGCTTCGCCTATAATATATCTTTTGTTGAACCTTCCAATAAAATCTAAGCCTTTGTTACGAGTATAATTTAAATTTTCCATTGCCCACTTTTTCATTGACGCATCTGTCGCATCTAAAATAGCATTTTTATCATCTTTTTGAAATTCGTTTGCCTTTACAGGTTGTATACCTAATGCTCTACTATTTACCCACCTTTTTAAAAGCGGCCATATTTGCCGGTTCGTTTCTTTTGGCGCGGAACATCTTTCCCATAATTTATTTAATCCCATTTCATAAATTCTTCCACATAAACGATTAACGGTATTAGGATTTCTTGTTATCGAACTCCGATCCCTTATCGGAAATAAATCCAAGGACAACAAGTGTTGAATGAGGCTAACATTGTCGCGATCATTAAAACTTTTTTCTACGAATTCCCACTTACTTTTATCAATAATTACGCATACAGTCAGGATTTGTCGGTTAAATCTTAAATAGTGCGTCAAGATAATTTCTTTGATTAGCGAACTTTATACTTAATTCTGTCCAATGATTCATTTTTTCATCTTTTAAGTCCTCCCCCGTCAACGCAAAGGTACATGTATCTCGCCGCTAAAGATAGACCTCTCCAATAATTAAGCCGACAACTCAAAATTATAAATGCCGCAAATCAAGGACACTCTGAGATTGAAACGGTTGCGGCAGTTTCTGTATTTGTTGGCCGTAATTTTGAACGCCTTGATTTTAGCGTTGATGTTTTCCATGAGAATACGCTCGCATGAAATGCGCCTGTTATCGGCTCTCTCTTCAGGGGCGAGCTCGCCGCCTTTTGGTTTCTTCTTCGGGGTCTCACTGTTCCCGTGAAGCCTAAGGATGCCTTGGTAACCGCTGTCGCACTATGCTTTTATGCCCCCGCTTAATTGCCCTCCCTACACTTTCCCCGTAAAGCCTGAAGTCATGGCAGGAACCCTCGGCGTGTGCCGTGCAAATGATTTCCCTGCTAACCTTGTTTACGATCAGTTGCGTTTTGATGGTGTGTTGCTTTTTTTGCACTAATACCATAGCCGCTGTTTTTTTGGGGGGCGTTCCACCGGGCTTTCGGTCACGTCTACAAGGATGGCCTCAATTTTGCTTTCCTCACTCCGATTATCCGCTTGAATTGTTCTTCCGTCAGCTTTTGCGACGCATCATATTTATTCATCATACCTTATTTATCGGGTTTTTTGAGGAATTTCTTTAATTATTGGAGAGGTCTATTGTACTCTGACGAAATCGGCGGGAAAGAGAGGTGTACAATATCTTTTCTCCGTTGGTAATGCCGATGAACACTATTTCTTAAAAACAAACAAATATTCGTGCGCCAACAGCAAAAAGTTATACTTGACACTACTCGTTTTCCAGTAGCCTGTAGCCTTACAGTTATGCTGTTCTTTTATGATGATTTCTTTCAGAGCAAATCCGGCGCTCTCAAAAATTTTCATCACGTCAAAGCTCATCGGCACAACATGACCTTTCTTGCGAGTGTCACCCATAAGTATCGCGCAGAATTTACCTGACTTTAACACCCGGAAACACTCGGCGGCAACGGACTTCATCTGCTCTAAAAACTCTCGAATGCCGCAGTTGGACAAATCTCCGTCAATGCCATCGCTGTAATGAATTATATCGGCGTAAGGCGGGTGAGTACAGATAAAGCCAACGCTCTCGTCACGGAGAAAATCGAGATTGCGGGCATCGCCTTGCCTAATAACGACACTTCCCGAATTGGGGCACTCGAACGTGGTCTTTTCGCGGCAACGCTCAAGCGCGGCGGGGTTAATGTCCACACCGACAACTTGCCGTCCGAGCAACTTCGCCTCAACAAGCGTTGTGCCGCCGCCCACGAATTGGTCAAGCACAAGCTCGCCCTCCGCAGAATAGCGTAACAGCAAGTTGCGAGGAATGTACGGCGACCAGTTGCCGCGGTACTTAGCATCGTGCGTCGCCCAGTTGCCACGCTCCGGAAATGACCAAACCGTGTTCATTTCAAGCTCAAAATTATCCGGCTCCCACTTCTTTACGGTCATACGAAAATACGGTGCATAACGCCGCCCTCAATGTCGGATATGCAGTAGATATGCTCCATAACGTCAAAGGTTTCTTCGATGTTATGACGTGCGCTGTTCCATCCTTTTCCATCGGTGAACCACACAAATTCAAATCCGTCAATCTGTCGGGCTTCAAGCGCAATCGTCTTGTAGCTACGAGCCGTTTCGTTCAGCTTAGAACCTTGACTACTGTAAAAGTTCGTTTCTATGCCGTAAATCGTGTTGCCCGGTTTAACCACGAAGTCAAACCGCTTTACGGTTTTTCCGCCGTTGCTCAACGCCGATAGGTCAATGCCCCACTTTGCCTCTATATCGGCGATGCGCATTTCTTTGAAATATGTTTCGCCGTAAACGAAACCGAATTTCTTCAAATGTGCTTCAAGGAGGTTCTCCATAAGATGACCGCCGCGATTTTTGCGACCGTTGCTGTCGAGACCCGTTTCAACGCCTGTGGCATAGTCCACAAGACTGCCGATTATATGTTTCTCAATCAGCTCAAACAATCCCGTTTTGCGCATAAAAACCTTATACTGCCCTGCGGAATAGTTCGCCTTTAGGAAGGAGTAGCGAAACTCACCGTCGCCGTCAATGGCGTAAATATCGCTCTCGCGAACGGCGAGCAACAACGGTATGCATTTCAGCGTTTCGGGGTAACGCTCAACGAGTGCGGTGAAGTCAGCCTCAATATTGTGAGAGCCGATAAGCGAGTTGAGTATATTCAGTTCGACCTTAATCCCGTCCACGTTGCGGTGAACCTTGGCGAAGTCAATGTAGTATCCGTAATCGGATATGCTCTCGCGGAACGTCGAGATCCATTCGGTGAAGTTACGCATATTAGGCCCTCCATAAAAGTGGCATTGTACGCCATTCAGTTTGGTTTACTTCATAAAGAATGGCGACAGGTTGTATTTTAATGGCACTATCTTTTGCGTTAATTTCACATTCAAAAGGGAACCCGGGAACCGTCGCTTCGCTAACCATTATGCTCCAGCAATTACCTTGTTGTCCGTTATTGAGCTTAACATCAGGCGTGTGCCCTGTCATACATACACCGTTTTTATGAATACTAATCTCATCTTCTGAGTTGTTCAGCATAAAAGCAAAACTCGATCTTGGTTCCATGAAGTGCTTGGCATTTATGATTACTTTGAAGCCATTATTAATCTTTTTGAGTTCAGCCTCCCAATTTGAAAACGAACTCATTATACTAAATGTATTCGTTCCACGGATAACATCAAACATTTGGCGCAAAGTCACTTCAAGCCCATTAGTGTACAAATCCAAATATAATGTTTGTTGTAGGATTGGGGGTATTAACGCTCCGTCCGTTCTTACAGGAATAAACTTGCATTGTCCGTTCGTCGCTTTCATAATGGCATTCTGCCATTCCAATTTTACCATATTGCTCTGTATTCTGTTTACAGAAAGGAAAGAAAAATCGGCAATCTGATAAGCCCTGATTTATCTTGTCGATTATTCCATCTCCGGGTTGAATTGACCAAGCGTCATAGAAGACCTTTCCATGTCCGAAAACATCACGTAGTTTAATGGCAAGTTGCTCTACAACCGGCTTATCTTTTGAATTGCGAGAAAGAAAAATCATAGTAGAATTACCTCAATTTTTGATATTACGCTCGTACTATCAGCAACTCACGGACGCAACCGCGACTGCTACCTACGGAGTTGATCGCCCTTGTTGCCGCTATACGCACTATGGCGTGTTTAGCATAGAGAACATCAAAGAAGTCATCGCTCTCGTCTGCGTTCTTAGGGTCGCTGTTGCTCGCGACAGTCCACGCACCGCGCTCGCTCATATCGTCTATGAACCGAGCAAGCTCAATCTGCTGTTCGTCTCCGAACCCGCCCTGCGCGTAGGCTGTGAAATTAGCCGTTACAGTCAGAGGGCGATACGGCGGATCGAAGTAGGCAAAGGTATTTGCGTCAATAAAACTCCGGGAGAGCATGTAATCGCCGCAGACTATCGTCAAGCCTTG
>JAISLQ010000031.1 GCA_031290885.1 Acidaminococcales bacterium | reverse complement strand
GGCAACATCGCGCCGCATTCCCTGCGCAAGACCTTCGGTTACCACGCCTGGCGGGAAAACGCCCCTTTGGCGCTGCTCATGAACATTTACAACCATAGCTCTTTCGCGACGACCCAGCGATATCTGGGCATAACGCAAGACGACAGAGACAGGCTTTACCTTAAGCTGGACTTTTTCGGCGGCGCGGCGCAAAACGCAGGCGTAGCCGCAGGGTCGGCGAGGCTTTAGGGCAAAGCGCGGCGGAAAATTCGCCCAAAGATGGGCGCGGCAGCGCCAACAGGCCCTGAACGTACCCGCAAGCATTGCGATATGGATACGCTTTAAACTACTATTTTCTGCCGGCCGCAAATAAATGCCGTATTTTGGCGCCTTGCGTAAACCGTTCCCGCGTTTCGTCAATACGGGCCATTGCCAATCGCATAAGCGCCGTTTTGTATTCATTGAAATCACAATATTGGGGCTTCCAATCAATTGCGTCCAATGTTTCGCCCGTGTAGAGCGATATGCCCGGGTTAAGCGTATCCAGGCGAATATCTTTCACGTGCTTGTCGTACGGGCGCTTTACAAATATAGTGGGAATGCCCATTGCGTTGCAGGGCGTTGCGACATGATAACGCGCAGTTACAATGAGCGCGGCGTTGTCGCGGTAATAGTCGTAGCGCCGCTTAATCTTTTGGTAATTTTCCTCAACCGTCAAATCGCCTATGTGTTCCGCGTTGCTCATTGCTTCGGCTATGGAAAGGATGTCGTCCGGGATGTGCGGCAAAACCTCGTTCGGGCAATCTATCAGAAGGACTTTGCCGTATTCCCCGCTCTGCCTGCGCGGCAAAATATTTGTGATGCACCCTTGCAAATAGGACGATATCCCTATCTTGTTCAAAAAATCGCAGGTGAACGCGTCGCGGCAACCAATCGGGGCTGTCTGCCTGAACAATTCAAGCCATTTATTGCCGGGGGCCGTAAAATTAGAAAGCGGGAACGCGTCAAACAATGTAGCAAACTCTACGCTCGCGCCGAAGAATACGGGCGTTATTTTATCCGACAGCAACGCGCCGCCATCTTTCGGATTTACGAGAAAATGAAGCACATAATTGTATGGAAGCAGCAACTGTTCGCCGTCATACGTTGCGAGTTCCGATTGCGTAATCTTAACAATTTCATTGTACGGTATGCCCATCAGATCGTACAAATACTCAATGGCAACGGACTGAACATAATCGCCGAAATTGCAATGCGGCGCGCCGAAATCTATCAACAAACCGTATTTCACAGGATACCCCGCCTGATTTTTTCATCCTCTAAATCGCGTTGCCCAACCATTGTGTTGGCAAGAATCAGGTATTGGGCGCTATTCAGGCCCATTTGCCTAAAGCGCCCCAATGCGGCGGCGGCGGCAGTTTCCGCCGCAACTACTACGAATTCGTTGTCGGCCAAAGTGAAATCATCTGGGTGAAATATCGGGCGCTGCGCCAGCAAACCCGTCTTGAACGTATCAATCCAACCCGCGAATTGCAAATTCGGGTTGACGTCCCTGACAATGTTCGCCAAAACGACGCCGTCCCCATCGCATAACAGCTTTATCGCTCCCCAAATGTAGAAGCGTCCCGCCGCGTTGTCATGATGCTTGCGCACAAACTTGCGCAGCCTTGTTTTATAGACCGCTTCGCCCGCATCGGCAAGCAGCCATTCGTCAATTCGCGGCTGAAAAAAACGGCGTATGCGTCCCGTTTCCATAAAGCGGGTGTATGCCTCGCGAATTCTCGCAGCAGACAGCGCGACAATTGACGCTTTGAGCTCGTGAAAATCGCGCCATTGCGGATGCCAGTCAACGCCGGAATAGTCGTCGCCGCTGACAAATTGAATATACGGG
Organism: Acidaminococcales bacterium; assembly: GCA_031290885.1. Taxonomy (NCBI): domain Bacteria; kingdom Bacillati; phylum Bacillota; class Negativicutes; order Acidaminococcales; species Acidaminococcales bacterium. The sequence goes on along the minus strand of JAISLQ010000031.1, from coordinate 17,995 downwards.
TGCAAAGAATCCAATCGTATATCTTTCGAGTAGTAATTGACCTTGCGCTCAATAAATATGCAAGGAATGCCCATAGCGTTGCAGGGCAGGGCTACATGATAGCGCGAAGTTACTACCAATGCGGCATTGTCGCGGTAATAATCGTAGCGCTCTTTGACGCGCCGATAGTTTTCTTGTACTGTCAATTCATAATTTGGCGCGTAATTGCTTAATATTTCGGCATTTTCCAGTATTTCGCCCGGTATGTGCGGCAATGCGTCATTTGCCAGGTCAACGAGCAATGTTTTCTTATAACATCCGTTTGCCCTGCGCGGAAATATGTTGGTGATGCACCCCTGAAGGTAAGCTGCTATACCGTGGTCAGCCAAAAATTTGCGCGTGAACTCATCGCGGCACCCAATCGGGGCGGCGCGCCTGAACATAGCAAACCAACCGTTTTGTTCGTCCGCAACTTTGTCCAATGGATACCTGCCGCCGAACTGCGTGAACGAAAAGCTGCCGCCCAAAAATACAGGCGTAATTTTAGGCGAAAGCCTAACCGCCCCGTAACCGGGAAATACGAAAAGATGCAAAACATAGCTGTAAGGAAGCAATAATTGTTCGCCGTCATATGCCGACAGTTCGGCTTGCGTAATGTTGACGATTTGGCTTTGCGCAATCCCCATTTCCTGATATAGGAACTCTATCGCAACGGATTGCACGTAGTCCCCGAAATTGCTGCACGGAGCGCCAAAGTCCACGATAAGCCCATATTTCATAGCCGTTTCTCCTCAGCATGCTTAATTTTGTCCTCATTGGCGGCGCCAAACAAATTGGCGGCCATTCAATGGCTTATGTTGTCAGCGGATTTTGCGCCTATCATGAAGGCTTGTACTTCGGCAACCGCTCGCTTCGTAAAGTCAATTATATAATTGTCGTTCGCATCAGAAATATATCCTATTTTTTCACGCAAAAACATTCGGCACAATTCAGGCCTTTTTTTCATGTCGACAAGCCTTTTCCCTAAATTGTTCGATTGGGAAAAACTGTTGGGACTTATGTAATAGTTATGCAGCAACCTTGCAAGTATGCCGGCCTTTTTGGCGTAGCGCAGCAAAAACAGCATGTACACGTTATCGCTGCAATGCGCCATGTCAAAAGCCGCCAAATGGCTATCAAGCATATCGTAGTCTACCCGGCGAAGCAATTCGCATGAAATCAGGTTTCCCCACAGTTGCCCGAAGAAGCGGAAATATTCAGGGAAAAGGGTTCCGAAACCTTCGCCGGAAATCAACAGGTCGCGCTCAAGTATATATTCGTTATTTATATCTCCTGTCGCATAGTCAACAAAGTTTGAACGGCAACTGGCAATCTCGAGGTTGTGTTTTGTCAGGAACATGAGCATTTCACTGAAAAAGCCCGGTTCATAAGTATCGTCGGCGTCAAGATTGGCAAAGTAATCAAATTGCCTCGAGAACGCGAATTGTTGGTCATGTTTTTGCAATCGCAATGCCCCTCGTATGTTTGCCTTGTTGCGCAAAGCGACTATGCGCGGATCTTTTGCGGCATATTCGTCGATTATGATGCCTGTGTCGTCAGTTGAGCCATTGTCAAGGCAATAGTAGGCCCAGTCGTTATGCGTTTGGGCGATGACGCTGTCAATTGTGCGGCCAATCGTCCTTTCCGCGTTATACGCATGTGTGTAGAGAATTATTTTAGGCATGGTATCTATCGCTCTTTTCCGTTTAAGCATTTCGTATATTTTCATTGCCGGCAGGTCGTGCCGCACAAGTGGCCCCAGCGCGGGCTATCAAGCGCAAAATGCGTCAAGGGGCGAACATTCACTTACTGCTGATGAACAAAGCTTCGTTTAGCTGTTCCGCCGCCGGATGCCGCAACAAACTATCCGCATCCTTCCATGTACAATAATGGCAGGATTTTCGCGGATAGCCGTAAAACGATTTTATTATGTCGCGTTTCTCGGCCAATGAAATACGCGGCTCCAATTCAACATAGTCGCGATCATTTAAAATGCACACGCCCAGTTCCGATAAAAACAATGAATTTGAACATCTATGCAACTTGCCGCGATACACATGCATATTTTCCAGCCTCACCTGCGGGCATAAAGCGGACCGAAGCGCAACAAAGCTATCCGGTTCCAATAAGTCGCGGCGCGCCGTATTGTCTATCCATCCGCCGCAGTGCTGTTCATTGCCATAGTACCTTTTCAGGATATATTGAATTTTGCGTTTATCGAGTTCTTCTGTGAACTTGGCCAGTTGCCTTGACAGATTGCCATAATTGCTTATCATGACTTTTACCTTGGGGCCATAGCTTTCCAGGACGTCAAAATCCATGCCGCGCGGCAGAATAGTTGCATTGCTTTCAATGACAAGCAGATCAAATTTATCTTTGTATTTTTTGCAATATTCTAAAGTGTCCGCCAACGCATTGTGCAAAAATATCTCCCCGCCGACAAATTGCAGCCACTCAATATGATCAAATATAAGAAAAAGGGCGTCAATATCGTTTCTCATCTCGTCCATGGTCGCGTCAATGGGATTTTTGAATTTCGGCATATGGTTTGAACACAGTTTGCACCGAAGCGTACAACGCATTGTAGGAACTATTGACAGCCGTTTAGTAAACAACATTTATGTTTTCTCCTTGTCAAATTCTTGCCGGAAACCGCCAATCGCTTTTGGTGTGCATTTTTTATTTGCGGCTTCCCATAAGGGCGGCAAATATCGCTTTTTGCCATAAGTAACGGAATTATAGAAAATGTTACCTGTAGTTTGGCCGTTAGCCGCCCACAGAGCCGATGGGCGCTTGGAGGGGAAAGCGCCAATTTCCGGCGGGCAAAATAAAAAAACGCGGGAAACCCCGTGTTTGCCAGCAAAAACAAAAAAGCAACAGGTAACATTTTCTATAATTATGTTGCCTGTTGCCGGACGCTGCGGGAAAAAGCCGCCCCGCCGCCTCTCTTGCGCCTATATTGTTAACATGCGCCGATATGCGTTAACATATTTTAACATACATTTACTTCTATATAATATATAACACGCGTTTTGTTGTCAATACCAGCTCCGAGAAAACTACAATCAAAATTTTCTGAAAACTTTCCAATTTGCCTATTGACAAACAGTTAAGAATGTGATATCATAGCTCGGAGCAGCTTTCAGCTATGAGGTGTCCACCTTTGCCCAGCCGCTCAATGTCCGGCACATGATATCACATGTAGGGAGAGGCGACTATGCGGCAGCCGATAGATCCGCGAAATATAGTGTTGGCAATGGACTTCGCCCCGGCAGACGGCAGGCGCGATGTCTACGAGAAAGTGTACCCGCGTCACAACGGATATACTATTCGCGTGGATGTTGCCAACGAACGTATTGAGTATGTTGACACCGCGGCAGACGAAAATTTCCGTATAGTCATCGGGAACGGCACAACGAGCAACTTTTCCCATCCCGAAAACTTCGTTATATTGGATTGCGTCGTACGCCTGTTGGATACAGGCTATGCGCCAAACGCGATTGAACTGGAAAAGGTATACCCTTCCGGGCGAGGACATTCCGGACAGCTCGACATTTTGGTGAAACATTCCGGCGGCAAGCCGTTTTTGATGATTGAGTGCAAGACGTGGGGAACTGAGTACAGCAAAGAACGTGACAAGATGCTCAAAGACGGCGGACAGTTATTTACATACTACAAAAATGCAACTGCCGCATCTTATCTTTGCTTGTATGCTTCACATTTAGTGGATGGGAAAACGCAATACGTCAACAGTATAGTTGACGTGCAAGATGAATGGGCGAGGTTATCCGAAACCAAGGATATTTATGAACATTGGAATAAACTTTTCAAAGACAACGGCATCTTCGAAAGTTATGCCGCGCCCTACAACATTGTCCATAAGCGACTGACCTATGGAATGTTGCAGAATATGAAAGCGGACGACAGCGGCAAAATTTACAACCACATTATGGAGATTTTGCGCCATAACGGTATATCCGACAAACCGAACGCGTTCAATAAATTACTTAATCTTTTTGTCTGCAAAATCATTGACGAAGACAAAAATCCCGACGATGAACTGCAATTTCAGTGTTGGCATGGACTGTCGGACGAGAAACTGCAAATGACGCTTAACGACCTTTACAAAGAAGGCATGTGGCGTTTTCTTGAAATACGCGTTATCGACCATTCCGAAAGCGATGTAGACAAAGTCCTGCAAGAACTTGGCATAGGCGACACAGCACACAAGAAAAAGCTAATGGATATGTTCAGCGATACGCGTTTGAAGAAAAGCCCTAACTTCGCTTTCGTTGAAGTGCAAGACGAAAAGACGTTTCAGCTTAACGCCAAGGTTGTGCGCGAAATAGTGGAGCTTTTGCAACATTATAAATTCCGCTATGAGCAAAAACACGAGTTTTTGGGCAACTTCTTCGAGAAAATGCTCAATACGAGCATGAAACAAGAGGCGGGGCAGTTTTTTACGCCCGTACCCATTGCGCGGTTTATAATATCGTCCTTGCCGTTACGTGAGCTTGTACAAGGCAGGATTGACGGCAAAGAAGCGGATCCTTTGCCCGCGGCCATTGACTATGCCTGCGGAAGCGGACATTTCCTTACCGAGTTTATGTCTAAAATGCAGACGATTATTGAGTGCGCGGATGTCGCAAAGGCTTCCCCGAGCGTGCGCGGCAAGCTTAATTCTTGGCGCGGGGACGTTAAGTTTTCGTGGGCCAGGGAATACGTCTATGGGATTGACTTCGATAACCGCCTTGTCAAGACCGCGAAAGTCAGCGCGTTCTTTAACGGCGACGGCGAAGCCACTATCGTGTGGGGCAATGGACTCGATAACTTTGAACGCTCGGAGGAATATAGGGACAAGCTTAGAAACACCTTGTCCGGCAGCAAAAAGGACAACGGGCAGTTTGACATACTTATTTCAAACCCTCCGTATTCCGTACAGGCATTTAAGACTGTACTCAAACACGGCGAGGAGTCTTTTGACCTATACGGCAGCCTAACCAATAACAGTTCCGAGATTGAGTGCCTGTTCGTCGAGCGCATGAAGCAACTCCTTAAGGTTGGAGGGTGGGCAGGCGTTATTTTGCCGAGTTCGATGTTCTCGAACGGTGGGATTTATTCGCGCACACGCGAAATAATTTTCAAGTATTTCAAAGTGAAATCTATTGTCGAACTTGGCTCCGGCACGTTTATGAAAACGGGGACAAACACCATTGTCTTATTCCTTGAACGCCGCCCCGACAATGACCACGAGAAGATAACGCAAGCCATAAGCAAATTTTTCCAGGACGGGCTTGACGTTACGGTCGCGGGCATTGAGCGCGCCTACTCGAAGTTTGTCGCAAACGTCTATGATGGTTTGGCGTTTGACGATTATAAATCGTTGGTATGCGGTATGCCGAGCAAGGCGATGCAGTCTCACGAGTTATGGACTGATTATGTTAAAGATTATGGACGGCTCGTTTATGACCAAATAATTTCTGAGGAAAAAGCTAAACTTGAGGCATATTTAATTGACAAATTAAACGGCAAAGCCATTGCCGATAGAAAAGTCAAGCCTGCCGACATAACCAAGAAGGTAAAAATTGACGTCGAAAATTTTATTTGCGGCAGAACGGAGTTTTTATCCCAAGAGTTTTTGAGCGATGTTGCCAAATTTATAACTGCCCAGTATGATGGCATATCCATTACTGACTTTGAATCATTTCTGCGTCACACCCCGAATGAACGCATACAAACACACTATCTTTTTGCGGATTATTTATCGCGGGTGTGCAAGCGGTGCATAACATCGGAAGATGAAAAAATGCTGTACTTCCTGCTTACATATGAGCAGAATGTAGTAGTCGTGAAGTCCGGTCAGAAGCAGGACGAAAAGGCGTTTTTGGGCTATGAGTTCAGCGAGCGGCGCGGGTATGAGGGCATAAAGCTGCTCCCTGCCGGCACGAAACTGTTTGATGAAAGCGGCAACCCACTTAACCCGCAAAAGGTAAACAGCTATATCTACAATGCCTTCCTCGGCAAGTCCGCCGCAGAGATTGGCGAAGCTGTGTCAAATCACGTTTCATACGGCCGTATGTGCGCTTTCTTTGACTACGGCACAAGAAAATTTGATAAGCGGGTTAATTTGAGCAAGAAAACGAAGATGGTTTCCCGATATCCGCTTGTTGCGCTTAGTAATCTTTTAAGTATTTCGAGAGGAGCTTCCCCCCGACCTATCAGCAAGTATTTGACTAACGATATCAGTGGGGTAAATTGGATAAAAATCGGCGACGCGGCAATTGAAGATAAGTATATCAATGGTGCCAATGAAAAAATCACAAAAGAAGGAGCATTGAAATCCAAAGCGGTATCCGTCGGCGATATGGTCGTTTCTAATTCAATGAGTACCGGCAGACCTTATATACTTAATATTTCTGGATGTATCCACGATGGCTGGTTGCTTTTGTCTGAAATTTCCACTAACATAAGCAAGGAATATCTGTATTATATTCTCTGCTCCGCAAATGTCCAAGAGCAACTCAGGATCGAATCACTTGGCGGGGTAGTTCAGAATCTAAATATAGAGCGGGTTTCCGGCATCAAAATTCCACTCCCTCCGCTTGGCATCCAGCGGCAAATAGTCGCAGAGCTTGAGGCGTTGGAACGCGAGGAAACAGACACCCGTGTTCGCTTTGCGACCGCAAAGGATAGTATAGCCGGACTTATGAAAAACAGCGGCGAAGCTAATACGAAATTATCCGATTTTGCCGAGTATGTGACGGCGAGAATAGATTTTTCGGAGTTGTCAGCCACGAATTATATTGGCGTTGACAATTTGCTCCAAAATGTCGAGGGACGAACGGATTCAAATTATGTTCCAATTAGCGGAAAAGTAACTGCTTATGATAAGGGCGATATACTTCTGTCGAATATCCGTCCCTATCTCAAAAAGGCGTGGCTTGCCGATAGGGTTGGCGGTTGCTCAAATGATGTTTTGGCTATTCGCATTGATACGGACAAGGCTCTGCCGAAATATGTGTTCTGCCATCTGTCCTCCGATGAATTCTTCGCTTATGAGATGGAGCATATCGGCAGCGGCGTAAAAATGCCGCGAGCGGACAAAGCAAAGGTTTTGGAGTATAAAATACCGCTTCCACCGCTCGAAAAGCAGAGAGAATGCGTTGCGGCGATTGAGAAGCGCGAAGCGGAAATCTCCCAACTGCGGGCGCGGCTCGACGAATTGAAAATTGCAAAATCCGCCGTGCTTGATAAGTATCTATAGCCGCCTGGCCGTTAAGTTTGGCGAACAACAAGGGGAGCGGAAGCCGTTCCCCTTGTTTCTGTCTCGCCTTCTAATTTCATGCCCGCGCTTCCGCTCCTTCGCCCTCTCCATATCCGCCTTGCCGCACCGCGCAATCTGCTCGGCGGTACGCTTGAGCGCCTCGACGTTTTGCGTTTCGGTTTTCAGCTTTTCGTACCGCTGACAGAGCGCGGCGCAAAACGCAGGCCAACCCGTAATTCGGCGCGCCTTTGGGTCAAAGCAGGACGAAAAATCGGCCGCAAACAAAAAAACCGCCCGGACGGTGGCCTTTTGCGCAAAAAGGCGGGCGGCGGCAATTGTTTTGCCGCCGCCCGCCTTTATTTTTTTGCATTCAGCTTGGACATTCGCGTTGCGCCAATGCCGCGCCGGCTTATTCTCCGAACAGTTCCGTGGACAGGTAGCGTTCGCCTGTGTCGGGAAGGATGGCCACAATGTTCTTGCCTTTGTATTCAGGCCGCCTTGCCACTTCGGCCGCCGCCCAAAGCGCCGCGCCGGAGGAGATGCCCACCAGGAGGCCTTCGGTTTTGGCTACCGTCCGGCTGGCTTTGTAGGCGTCCTCGTTGCGCACCTTAATGATCTCGTCGTAAACGCCGGTATTGAGGATTTCCGGCACAAAGCCCGGCCCAATGCCCTGTATTTTATGTGGGCCGGCCTTGCCTTCGGACAATACGGGCGAGTCGAAAGGTTCCACGGCGACAATCTTTATTTTGGGGTTTTTCTCCCGCAAATATTCGCCCGCGCCCGTGATCGTGCCGCCCGTGCCGATGCCGGAGACAAACACGTCCACTTTGCCGTCGGTGTCCTCCCATATTTCCGGGCCGGTCGTCGTCTTGTGGATCGCCGGGTTGGCCGGGTTGACAAACTGTCCCGGGACAAAGGAGTTGGGCGTTTCCGCCGCTAATTGCGCCGCGCGCTCAATCGCCCCTTTCATGCCCTTGGCACCTTCGGTCAAAACAAGCTCCGCGCCGTAGGCGTTGAGCAGCCGGCGCCGCTCAATGCTCATCGTCTCCGGCATGGTCAGGATAATGCGGTAGCCGCGGGCGGCCGCCACCGAAGCCAGCCCGATGCCGGTGTTGCCGCTGGTCGGCTCGATTATGACCGAGTCGGGCTTTAATTTGCCGCTTTTTTCCGCGTCCTCAATCATGGATTTGGCAATGCGATCCTTTACGCTGCCCGCCGGATTGTAATACTCCAGCTTGCCTATGATGTTCGCCGCCAAATTTTCCTTTTTGGCGTATCCGTCCAACTGCAAAAGCGGGGTTTTCCCAATGAGGTCCGTAAGCCCTTTTGCTATTTTCGCCATGTCATCGCCTCCACCTTAATTCATATTAAGCATATAAATCATATATGTTTTAAGGACATTCTATCCCACTATCCTGCGCTTGTCAAGAAAAATTTTTGCCTGGCCGAACATTTCCGGCCGCTTTATTTCCAGGGGACGATCTTTTTCTCCAAAAATTGCAGGGAATTGGTGAAAACCAGCCCGAGCAGGGACAAAATGATTACCCCCACCATAAGTTTGGTGGTCAGCATAAGGTCGCCGTAATGAAGGATCATCGCGCCGATGCCTTCCTGGGCGGCGATCATCTCGGCGGCGACCAGCATGAGCAAAGAAGTGCCGGCGGACAGCTTGAGGCCGGCAAAGATTGTCGGCAAGGCGCCCGGCAATATGACTTTGCGCACGAGGCTAAACCGCGTGGCGCGAAAGCTGGCCGCCACTTTGACAAAAAGCGGGTCAACGTTTTTTACGCCCGCCCAGGTGTTGATGGCCACCGGAAAAAAAACGCCCAAGGCGATGACCGTGATTTTTGAGATTTCGCCTATGCCCAGCCAGAGGATGATCAGCGGCAGGAGCGCAATTTTGGGGACAGGATAAAGAGCGTAAATGATGGGCGTCCCGGTAATGTCGGCGAGTTTGGACATGCCCGTAACCAGGCCGGCGGCAAGCCCAAAAGCGCATCCTATGGCATAGCCCATAAGGATGCGGTACAAACTGGCGGCGAGATTGGCAAAAATCTCGCCGCTTTGCAACATTTCCAAACCTTCCCGCAGCACGCCGGAAGGGGCGGGCAGAAAAAGCTCCGACACAAACCCGGCGCGGGCGATTGCTTCCCAAACGGCGAAGGCGGCGGCAAGCGAGGCGGCGGACAGCCACGGCGGATATTTCACGTCGAGGAACGCCAGCCGGTTCGCCGCCGGCCGGCGGTATCCCTCAATCATTGGCGTCCACCTCCCGCAAAGCTTCCAGCGCGTCATTTTTTATGCTTTTCCATATATCGTCCGTCCAGGCGCTAAAAACGGCGGCGTTTTCCGGCAGGGTACGTTCCGCGCGCGGCATCCCGATGGAAAGTATTTTGATCACGCGGCCGGGGCGGCGGGACAACACCACTATCCGGTCGGCAAGGTATACGGCCTCGGCGATGTTATGGGTAACGTACAAAGTGCTGAGGCGGGTTTTTTCCCAGATCGCCAGGAGCTCTTCCTGCATGATCGTGCGGGTTTGCGCGTCCAACGCGGAAAACGGCTCATCCATCAGCAATAGGTCAGGCTGTATGGCCAAAGCCCGCGCGATGCCTACCCGCTGCCTCATGCCGCCGGAAAGCTGGTTGGGGTACGCCCGCTCAAAGCCACCGAGTCCGACCATATCGGTATAATAGGCGATGCGGCGCTTTTTCTCGCTATCCGGAAGGTTGATTTCCTCCATGCCGAAAGCGATGTTTTCATAGACCGAACGCCAAGGGAAAAGGCCGATCTCCTGAAAAACCACGCCGACCAGCGGCGGACGGCCATCGGGAAGGCCGGTGAAATATATTTCCCCCGCCGTGGGGCTCAGCAATTCGCCCACCATATTCAAAAGAGTTGACTTGCCGCACCCGGAAGGCCCGACCAGCACGACGAACTCCTCCGGGTGGACGGTGAGCGAAACATCCGAAAGAACCGGCAGCTTCTCGCCTCGGTGGTTGACGTAAATTTTGCTGACTTTCTCTATCACGACTTTCATTGCAAAACGCTTACTTTGCCAGGGCCTTGTCAAAAAACGTGGTGTTTACGGCCTCTTTGGCTTCAACCGGCTTCTCCAGCAGTTTATGCTTGCTGTACCACTTGATCTGCGTGTCTATGTCGCTTGCCAGCAGGCGGCCGTTGCGGTCGATATAGGGGATGCCGATTTTGATGTCTTCGACCGGCATGTTGGTGTAGTTGGCGATTATTTTTATGACCTCGTCATAATTTGCCCCGGGCGCGGGTTTGCCGTCTTTTCTGGCCAGCACGGCATCGTAATAATAATTGCAGCATTTGATGTAAGCCTTCATGAACCTTACCGCCAGCTCCTCGTCCTTGTTAAGGTTGGGCGAATAGAAAATGCCTGACGTCTGATAATCTATGACGTTGGCAACCGGCAGTATGGATTTGGCGTAACCGGCTTTTTCCGCTTTGGTCGGGTTGGGCTCATTTAAGATGGCGGCGTCGATCTGCCCGCTCCGCAGGCTGGACAGGATGGAGCCGAGCTGCCCGAGCGGCACGATCTCGACGTCGTTTGCCGACATGCCCTTGGCCTCCAGCATACGGCCGATCATGTACTGGAAGGTAGATCCTTTCTGGGTAATGCCGATTTTTTTGCCTTTCAACTGTTCCAGCGTGGTAACGCCCTGGTCGTGGAGCTTTTTGACAACGACCAAAGTCGATGAGGGGTAGCCCTTCTCCTCGCGCCCTTTGTCGGCGACGATGGTCAGTTTCTGGCCGCTGCCGATCATGTTGAAAAGGCTGGCGGTGATGCCGGTCGCGCCTACGTCCACCTGATTGGACGCGGTCGCGACGGCGATCGGCTGGGCGGCGTCGAACCATTTGGCCGTAAGCTCAATTCCCTGTTCTTTAAAAAACCCTTTGTCCATGCCGATAAACAAAGGCGCGGAACTGGTCAGGCGCAAAAGGCCGATGGTCATTTTTTTTGTTTCCACCTTGGCGGGCGGGGCCGCCTTCTGGCCGCCGCAGGCGGCGGACAGCAAGGCTGCGGCAAATAGCAAAAACGCGATGGACAATTTTCTCATTTTCTGAAAGCCTCCTCATTTTTTATTTGTGCCGGATTTTCCAGGGCCTTGTAACAATAGCGAATTTTTCAAGTTTTGGGCGAATTTTTCGCTATGCGCGGCGCAAAACGCGGGCGAACCCGCAGTTCGGCGAGGCTTTAGGGCAAAGCACGGCGAAAAATTCGCCCAAAGACGGGCGTTAAGCGGCAGCGTCAACAGGCTCCATTTAGGCCGGCCGGGCACTTTCCCGGCGGCACCAGTATGCTTCAGCCTATCCCAATCTCCCGCAAGGCCTCGCGCAAGGTAGACGCCGCGACGATCCCGCCGTATTTGGCGCGCAGTTCCCGGCTGTCGCCGCCGGAGGGCACAATGAAGCGTTCAAAGCCGAGGCTGGCCGCTTCCTTTATCCGGCGGGCGACATGGCTGACCCGCCTTATTTCGCCGGTAAGCCCCATTTCGCCGATCAGCAGGGCCCTCGCGTCAAGGGGCTGGTTGCGCAAACTGGAAACAAGGGCGGCCGCCACCGCCAAATCAGCCGCCGGCTCGTTCACCTTGAATCCGCCCACGACATTGACATAAGCGTCCTGAACGCCAAATTCAAAACCCAGCCGTTTTTCCAAAACGGCCAGCAGCATATTGACCCGGTTGTAATCAAAGCCGACCGAAGTGCGCCGCGGCATGCCGTAAGGCGTGGGCGCGGCCAAAGCCTGCACTTCCACCAGCACCGGCCTTGTCCCTTCCATGCAGGCGCAGATCGCCGAACCGGGCGCGCCGCCCGTTGCGCGGTCTTTCAAAAAAAGCCCCGCCGGGTTGACGATCTCGGCCAGCCCATGTTCTTCCATGGAAAATATCCCCGTCTCGCTCGTTGTGCCGAAACGGTTCTTCAAGGCGCGCAGTACGCGGAAAGCGTATACACGCTCGCCCTCAAACTGCAAAACGACGTCCACCATGTGTTCGAGCAGGCGCGGCCCGGCGATCGCGCCGTCTTTCGTCACATGGCCGATAATCGCCACGGCCACGTTCTTTTCCTTGGCAAAGCGCAAGAGCTTCCCGGTACATTCCCGGATCTGGCCGACGCTGCCGGCGGCCGTCGGCAGTTGGGCGCTGTACATGGTCTGTATGGAGTCGATCACCAAAAGGGAAGGCGCCGCCGCTTCGGCCTGCGCCAAAATGCCGTCTATGTCGGTTTCCGTCATGATCCAGAGGCTGTCCGCCGCCCGCCCCAGCCTTTGGGCGCGCATTTTTGTCTGGGCGGCCGACTCCTCGCCGGAAACATAAAGCACTTTTTTGCCCTTTTGCGAAAATTTCATGCCCACGTCAAGGAGCAGTGTCGACTTGCCTATGCCCGGGTCGCCCCCCAAAAGCAGGAGGGAACCCTCGACCAGCCCGCCGCCGAGCACGCGGTCAAATTCGCCGATGCCGGTTGGCAGGCGCGCCGTGCCGGGCAAGGCAATTTCGTTTATCGCCTGCGGCTTGCCGTGCCGGTATACCGGCGGCGCGGCGCAAGGCAGCGCCGCCTCCTCCACCAGGCTGTTCCAGCTCTCGCATTCGGGGCAGCGCCCAAGCCACTTCGCGCTTATATAGCCGCAGCTTTGGCAGGTATAGTTTATTTTAAGCCTGGCCATCAGCCTTGACCACGGCGGCCTTTTTGCCGACGGTAACAGTTTCCCCGTCCGGCGAATCCAAAAGCACGCAGTCGCCCGCCTTTACTTCGCCTTTCAGGAAGGCTTCCGACACCCCGTCTTCCACCATGCGCTGTATGGCCCTTTTGAGCGGGCGCGCGCCGTAGCGCCGGTCCTGCCCGTTTTTGAGTATGGCCGCCTTGCCGGCGGAAGTTATCGCAAGCTCCAGGCCGTTGTTTTTGGCGCGCCGGGTTACGTCTTCCAGCAATATGTCGACTATCTGGTCAAGCTCCGTCCCGGACAGGGAATTAAACACCACCATTTCATCCAGCCTGTTGATAAATTCCGGCCTGAAAGCGCGCCGCACTTCTTCCAGCACCTTTTGCTTGGCGGCCTTTTCGTCAAATTCCCGGCGATCGCCGGCGGAAAAACCCAGCGGCCGCTGGTCGGCCTGGCGGGCAAGATAAGTCGATCCTACGTTGCTGGTCATAATTATGACGGCGTTCTTAAAATCGGCTACCCTTCCCTGCCCGTCGGTCATGCGCCCATCGTCGAGCGCTTGCAGCAATATGTTGAAAACATCCGAATGCGCCTTTTCCATTTCATCCAAAAGAATGACGCAGTAAGGCCGGCGGCGCACCGCGTCGATCAACTGCCCGCCCTCGTCATAGCCGACGTAGCCGGGCGGCGCGCCGACCAGCCGCGAAACCGTGTGCTTTTCCATATATTCGGACATATCGAACCGGATCATGGCGTTCTCGTCGCCAAACATCGCCTCGGCCAGCGCGCGCGCCAGCTCCGTTTTTCCCACGCCGGTCGGCCCCAGGAAAAGAAACGACCCTACCGGCCGCCGGGGATCGTGCAGGCCGGAACGCGCGCGCCGGACCGCCCTGGCGACGGCCGATACCGCCTCGTGCTGGCCGATTACCCGTTTGTGCAGCTGCGCTTCCAGATCCAGCAGCCGCTCCGCTTCGCTCTGGGTGATGCGGCTGGCCGGTATGCCCGTCCAGGAAGACACCACTTCGGCAATGTCGTCGCCGGTAACGACCACGTTGCTGGCCTGCCTGTTTTTCCATTCTATTTGCTGTTCATGCAGCTCGGCGGTCAACTCTTTTTCCTCGTCGCGCAGCTTGGCCGCGCGCTCAAAATCCTGCCCGGCGATCGCCTTTTCCTTGTCGGCCTTCAGACGCGCGATCGTCTCCTCAAGCTCTTTGAGGGCGGCCGGCAGGGAAAAGGCCCTAAGCCGCACCCGCGAACACGCCTCGTCCATAAGGTCAATCGCCTTGTCGGGCAGGTTGCGGTCATTTATATAGCGGTCAGAAAGCCTGACCGCCGCGGCGAGCGCGTCGTCCTCAATGCGCGCCTTGTGGAAAGACTCGTAGCGGCCGCGCAGCCCTTTCAGGATGGCCAGGGAATCCTCCAAGTTGGGCACGCTCACCAGCACGGGCTGAAAGCGGCGCTCCAGGGCGGCGTCTTTCTCCACGTGCTTTTTATATTCGTCCAGCGTGGTCGCGCCAATCGCCTGTATCTCGCCGCGCGAGAGGGCGGGCTTTAAAATGTTCGCCGCGTCCACGGCGCCTTCGGCCGCGCCCGCGCCGATCAGGGTGTGCATCTCGTCGATGAAAAGAATGATGTTTTTGTCTTGCTTTATAGTTTCAATGAGGACTTTCAGCCGTTCCTCAAATTCGCCGCGATATTTCGTCCCCGCGACCAAAGAGCCCATCTCCAGGGAGAAAACCTGTTTGCCGCGCAAAAGCTCCGGCGCCTGGTTTTCGATGATGCGCTGCGCCAGCCCTTCGGCGATCGCCGTTTTCCCGACGCCCGGCTCGCCGATCAGGACCGGATTGTTCTTCGTCCGGCGGCAAAGTATCTGGATGACCCTTTCTATTTCCTTTTGCCGGCCGATCACCGGGTCGATTTTTCCGGCTTTCGCCAATTCGTTAAGGTTGCGGCCAAATTCTTTCAACTTCTCCATGTCAAAAGTCTTTGCGCCCTCGCCTCTCGCCTGCTGCTCGGCCTGCGCGGGGGCGCCGAGCGCCTCGTATATGCCGCGGCGCGCCGCCTCGATGTCCACGCCCACGCTTTGCAGAACTTGCGCGGCGTGGCTTTCCCCGTCCGCCAAAAGGCCCAAAAGCATATGCTCCGTGCCCACATAATCCCTGCCCATGCCCGACGCTTCCGCGACCGCCGTTTCAATCGCGCGCTTGGCGCTCGGGTCGTAGGCCGCCTCGCCCATGCCCGCGGCCTGCGCGGGGAACATCTGCGCCACGCGGCCGCGCAGGCTCTCCTCGTTTACCCCCAGCCCGCGCAAAAACTGCGCCGACAAACTGGCGCCGTCAAAAAACAAGGCCAGCAAAAGATGCTCCGTCCCGATATAAGCATGTTTGAAATTAGCCGCTTCCTGCCTGGCCAGCGCCAACACGCGGCGGGCGCGGGCCGTAAACCTGTCCATCATTTCAATCCAACCTCCGCCAGGCGGCCCCTTACTATTTTTGCCCGGAGTTCCTCCTTGCCGCAAGGCTCCTCGCACGCCCCGGCCGCTCTCAATATATGCCCTTCCCTGGTGTCCACCATCAATTGGTAAATAATTTCCTTGGGTATTTTCAAAATATTAAGGTCAATGCCCAAAAGCGCCCTGCTGTAGAGGCTCATGGCTTCGGCGTTTTCCAAAAGGCGCGCGCATGACAAGGTGCCGTAGGCGCGCCAGGCCATGTCCTCGACGGCCGCCCGGTGTTTTTCCATAAGCTGCCCCCTGGCCAACCGTTCCCGGGACGCTATCTGCTCCACCATGTTGGTCATGCTTTCCACGAGTTCCGACTCGCTGTAGCCCATGGCCAGCTGATTGGAAACTTGGAAGATGTCGCCCAGCACTTCGCTGCCCTCGCCGTACATGCCGCGCACGATCAAGCCGACGCGGGCGGCCGCCAGGGCCATGTTGTTGACCTCTTTCGCCATGGCCAGCCCCGGCATGTGCAGCATGGCGGTCGCCCGCAGGGCGGTCCCTATGTTGGTCGGGCAGGCGGTAAGATAGCCGAATTTTTCATCAAAGGCAAAATTCGCGCCTTCTTCCAGCACATCGTCCACCTGATCGGCAATTTTCAGGACGTTTTCCAAACCGAGCCCCGGCATCATCACCTGGATGCGGAAATGATCTTCTTCGTTGACCATCACGCTGATCGCCCCGTCGTCGCTGACAATCGCCGCGCGCATTTGCGGCTTGCCGGCTTGCAGCGGGCTGATCAGGTGTTTCTCGACAAGCACTATCCGGTCGATTTCCGTCATTTTTTCAAGTTCAATCCAAGTGAACGTCCGCTCAAGCCGCCGGGACAACTCGCCCACCGCCTCGCCGGCGACGCGCATGACCGCCGCCAGCGCGCCCTCGCCGGCCTGGGCCGGGAAAGGCACTCCCATTATGTTTCGCGCCAGGCGCACGCGGCAGGACAGCACCACGTCCGCTTCCCTGCCCTCCGCCAGCCAGGAAGGGCGCTGATGCAAAATTCTACTTAACGTCATCTTTAACCTCCCGCGCGCCTATCAGATCCTTTTCGAGCTGCTTTATCCCGTCGCGCAGTTTGGCGGCTTCCTCATATTCCTCCCGCGCCACGTGCGCTTCCAATTTGGCGCGCAAATCGGCTATTTTCCTTCTCAGGCTGAAAGCGCCGCCAACGCGCGTCGGTATTTTGCCGATATGCCGTTTGCGGCCGTGAATATGCTTTATGATGCGCAGCGCCGCGTCGCCGAACACCTTATAGCACTCGTTGCAGCCAAAGCGGCCGCATTCGGCCAGTTTGGGCATGTCCATGCCGCAAACGGGGCAGGCCGCGCCCGCCGCCTGATGGCCGGGCGCCGGGACCTGGGGCGCGCCAAAAAAGCCTTTCAAAAGGCTGTCCACCGACACCGGGCCCGCCTCCAGGCCTTCCGGCAAGGCGCCCTCTTTCCTGGCGCAGTCGATGCACAGCATGTGTTCCGTCTTGCGCCCGTTTATCAATTTTGTTATATAAACCGTCGCTTGTTTATTTTTGCACCTTTCGCACAGCACTATAAACACCCCCATGAAATACCGGCCTCCCGGCAATCGGCCCCTATGCGCTTCAAGGCCGAGTCCAGCAAAGCGAGCTGCCCGCCGCTATCAAGGCCGGGCGCGCTCACTTCCATAAAATGCTTGAGCAGCGCGTATTCGCGGCCGCTGATGACTTTTCGGCTCAGCAGCCGTTCCAATACCTCCGCCGCGTCCGCGCGCTCTTTTTCCTGCTCGCCGCCAAATTTTGCCGTTACCTGAATAATGCGCACAAAGCCGCCGGCTCCCCGTCTCGATTTGACCAGGAAACCGCGTTCCGGCGTAAAGCGCGTATTCAAAACATAACTTATCTGCGACGGCGCGCAAGACAACTCGACCGCCAAGTCGTTGCGCCGCATCAATATATGGCGTTCCCGGGCTTCGGCGAATTTGCCCAAAATGCGTTTTTCAATGAAATCCGCCAGGCTGTTTCCCATAATCTACCCCTTGCTGAAAACCGGCAATTTTTTCTGGGAACCTTCAGCAATATTATATTTGACTTTTTGACTTTTTGCAAGCCCTTTGTAAAAAAAGCGGCGCGACCGCAACGGCTCCCCATGCCGGGGGCTGATTTGTTTTCCCCGTCCGCGCCCCTTTCCCTCTCCGTTTCCGCCGCCGGTTGAGGCGGCGGCGGTCGCGATGTCCGGCCGGCCTTTATGAAGGCCATGAAAACCCCCTGCCCGGGCAGGGGGTTTTGCCTGCGCGGGGCGCCCGCGCGGTTCGGTTATTGCAAATGAAAAAGGATGCGCAAAATCTTCGCCGTCCGCGAGTTTTCTGTGCCGGCGGGCTTTGCTTCTTTAAAGGGGGCGGCGCGTTTCGTCCTGCCCCGCAAAGCAAGCCGGGCCAGCCAAGAAAGGTTCAGGCAGCGCCCGCCTTTAGAAGAACCATTTGAACTGCGCGGCGAAGCCCACGCCTTCGCGCTTGCCGGTGTAGCCTTCCACTTTGAGGTCGACCAGGCTGTTCTTGCCTT
>JAISLQ010000030.1 GCA_031290885.1 Acidaminococcales bacterium | reverse complement strand
CTAAGTATAGCAATCCCACGCCCGCCCCGGGGCAAAATAAAAATGCCGGAAACCCGGCATTTGACGCGCAAATAAAAAAACGGCAGGTAACACTTTACACAATTCTGTTACCCGCCCGGTTTGCCGCCAGACAAAGCGGCGATAAAATCAGCCGGAAACAGAATGTAGAAAATGTTACCTGTCGTTCGATTGCAAGCCGCCTGTAGAGCCGTCCGGCTGCTTTCAGGGGAGAGGCGCCCCGTGCGAACAAATAAAATCAAAACACGGTAACGCCGGTGTTTGCCGGCAAAAGGGAAAAACAGCAGGTAACATTCTACATTCTGCTGCCTGCCGCCGCCCACCCGGGAAAACGCGCCGGATGGACGTTTTTGTTTTGCCGCCATATATTCACGCTATCATAATATACAACTTGCGCCGCGTTGTCAAATAAAAAAATGTTCCGCCCCCGGCAAGGCTTTTTTATGCCGCCGTTTGTAAGGGCGGCGCTTTAGCAAGCTTTTCGCGGCCATCGTCAGCCCGGCGGGTTTGCCGCCCGCCCGTCCGCGCGCAGAGATTGCACGGCGATGGCACATTCTATGCGCTTTTTCTGCAAGGCGCAGCCGATCCGGTAAGGCTTTTTAATGTCGCCGTTTATAAGGTCGGCGTTGGCGTGGCAGCCGCCGCCGCAATAAAAGCGCGCCCAGCAATCGGCGCAATCCGGCTTGTTGAGCACATGCGCCCGGCGAAAGCGCGCGCCGATGTCCGGGCGCGCAATGCCGGTTTCGAGATTGCCCAAAAGGTAATTTCGCCGCCCCACGAATTGATGGCAGGGGTAAATGTCCCCCTCCGGGGTAACGGCGAAATATTCATGCCCCGCGCCGCAGCCGGCCAGCCGTTTGCGCAGGCAGGGCCCGTTGTCCAAAGCCAAGTTAAAGTGGAAAAAATCAAAAGCGGCGCCGGCCGCGCAACTTTCCAAGTAAAAATCCGCCAGTTTTTCATATTCGGCGTAAATCCGCGGCAGATCGGCTTCGTCGATCCGAAAGGCGGCGTCCTTTTCCACCACCGGCTCAAGCGACAGCCGCCGGCCTATGGCTGCCAGATGGCGCGCGTCTTCGGCAAAGTCGAGATTTTCCTTTGTATAAGTGCCGCGCAGATAGTAGTTCGTCCCCCCGCGTTTGGCAATCGCCCGCCCGAAAGCCGCCCGCGCCTGCCCATAACTGCCGCCGCCGCCCGGCAGCGGGCGCATGCGGTCATGCACCTGGGGCCGCCCGTCCAGGCTAAGGACCAGGGCGACAGCGTTTTCGTCCAGAAAATCCTGCATAAGCTCATCCAGCAAGAGGCCGTTGGTGGTCAGGGTGAGCTTGATTTCTTTGCCGGTTTCGCGCTCCCTTTGCCGGGCGTACTTTATCAAATGCTTTACCGTCTGCTGATTTACCAAGGGTTCGCCGCCGAAAAAATCTATGTCGATATGCTTGCGCCCCTTGCTGCCGGCAATGGCGAATTCCACCGCCCGCTCGCCCGTGCCGGCGCCCATCAGCGAACGGCCGCCGCCGAAACCGCCCGCGCCGGCGAAACAGTAGCGGCAGCGCAGGTTGCAGTCATGCGCGACGTTGAGGCAAAGCGACTTTACCAGCGGTTCTTCGGCAAAGGCCCCCTCTATTTTCGGCAGGGGCGAAAACAGCAGCCCTTCGCCGATAAGTTCGTCCAGTTCCGCCAAGGCTTCGTTTATTTCGCCTTCCGGATAAACATTGTTAAAAGCCGCTTTGGTTTGCAGGTGGTTTGTCCCGTCAAAAACGTCCAAAAGGTCGTAAAGCAGCCGGTCGGCAAGATGCACAGCCCCGCTGTTCACGTCAAGGACGATGAAATTGCCGCGAAAGGAAAATTTATGTGTCAGCAAAAGCGGCCGCCCCCGTTCCCCAAGGCGTTATTTTGCGCCCGCCTGCGGCAAAGCCGTTCAGCGCTTCTCGCAGGCCTGGTTGCCTACCGTGCAGGAAGTTTTGCAGGCCGACTGGCAGGACGACGGACATTCGCCGCAACCGCCCGTACGCAAGGTTTTCGCCAAGTCGCCTTTGTTTATGGTTCGTACGTGTTTTTTCATGGTTTGCGCCCTCCCGGCATTTAATCGTTTGTCTTTCCCTATTGTATAATCCGGCGCCCCCGCGCGTCAAGCTTTTGCGCCGCCGACAGGGCAAACAATGCAAGATCAATATATTTTGCAAAAATCTTAATATTTTTTGGTTTGGGCACTATAGCGATTGCATCCTCCACGCCGCAAAAATGCGGCTCGCATTTTTCGGCCAACTCTGCGCCCGCAAAGAATTCCGTTATCTTTGGCCCTCTTTCTTCTCCCATGCTTTCACTGTATCTTAATCTCCCCTGCCCTTTTGGAAAATTGATTGCCGTGCTTTCCCGCCGATCCTTATTGACAAACCAAACGTGTACGGTTATGATTAGAGAAAAATAGGGAAAAGGCGAAGAACGGGACAAGCAGTTTTGCAGGCTTTTTTCAAGCGAGCCGGCGGCCAGGCGCCGGATGTGCGATGGCCGGCATTAAGGCGCGACAGGAATGGCCCCGGGAGTTTTTCGGCTGAACGCGCCCCAAGTGCCGGCAGGCTGTTGCGGATGCCCCCGTTGCCGGGCCATGGCATAGGCTTCGGCCTGTGCCGGACAAAGGGAAAGGTTGCCTTTTGGCGTTAGGATGGCGGCGCGGACCGTCCGTCCCTGCGGATGGGGATTTTGTTTGTTTCCTGTCAAAGGAGGGCTTTCCGAAAAAGGATGGCATCACGGCCTGTTCGTTCCTGCGGAACGGACAGGCCTGTTTTTTGCCGCCGGACAAAGGCCGGTCAAGGGCGGGAGCAACCGGCGCCGAAATATCTTCAAAGGGACGGGGCGGAAAAAGATGGGGCGAAAAACTAAAATAAAAATCTGCGGCGCAAAAACGCCGCAAGCGGCGTTTGCCGCCCAAGAGGCGGGAGCGGATTTCATCGGCGTGATTTTTGCGGACAGCGCCCGCCGGGTGGACGTGGACGCGGCCCGCCGGATAAGGGAGGCTGCCGGCAGCGTCCTTTTGGTCGGCGTGTTCAAGGACCAGCCGCTCGCTTTTGTCTTGTCGGCGCTTGAACGGTGCGGGTTGGACGCCGTGCAGCTGCACGGCAGCGAGCCGCCGGAATGGTTGGATGAAATCAGCCTGCCGGTTTTTCGCAGCGTGGCGGTCAGGGCGGACGGCAAGTTTTCCTTTCCTTTGGATCGGTGGCGGAAGGCGCGCGCCTTTGTCTTTGACCGCGCCCGCGCCGACGGCGCGAGCGGCGGCGCGGGCACGCCTTTTTGCTGGCGCGGCCTGGAGCTGGGCACCCTGGCGGCGAAAGCGGTTGTCGCGGGCGGGCTGACGCCGGGCAACGTCGGAGAAGCGATCAAGGCCCTGCGCCCTTGCGCCGTGGACGTGGCGGGCGGCGTTGAGATAAACGGCGAAAAATCGCCGGCGTTGATCCAGGAATTTATAAAAAAGGCGCGAGAGGCGGACAGCGATGCTTGAACAGATAGTGGCGAAACAAAAACTGGCCTTGGAAAAAACTATGCGGGATGTTCCTTTGTCCTCTTTCGAGCGGAGGATTGAAAAAAGAGGGGGCGCTTTCGGCCAAAAAATAAAAACGTCCGGCTGGACGCTAATCGCCGAATGCAAGCTGGCATCGCCGGCCAAAGGCGCTCTTTGCCCGGGGGAAACGGCGCCGGGGCTTGCCCGCGTTTACGAAGCCAACGGCGCGGCCGCCCTTTCCGTCCACACCAACGGGCATTTCCTCGGCAAAGCGCAGGATTTGGCGGCCGTCCGAAGGGGCACCGGTTTGCCGGTTATGCGCAAAGAATTTATCGTTCACCCCTATCAGATCTATGAAACGGCTTTCCTTGGAGCCGACGCCCTGCTCCTCATTGCGCGCATCCTCGAGCGAAAGCGCCTGGCGGAATTTATCGCCGAAGCCGACGGCCTCGGGCTGGACTGCTTGGTCGAGGCGCACGACGAGGCGGACATAGATAAAAGCTTGGAGGCCGGCGCCGGGATAATCGGCATAAACAACCGCGACCTTGCGAATTTTGCAACGGACATCAATGTGTCGCTGCGCCTTTTTCCCCGCTGCGCGGGCAAACCGGCCATAAGCGAAAGCGGGATAAAAAACGGGAAAGACGCCGCGCTATTGAAGGGGGCGGGCTTTAAGGGCATACTGGTTGGCGAGGCCCTGGTCACGGCGGGCGACATTGGCCAAAAAACACGGGAGATGGCTTTATGAGGAGGCTTGAAAATGATCAAAGAGTTGCCTGACAAAAGAGGGAAATTCGGCGGTTTCGGCGGGCGCTTTGTGCCGGAGACGGTAATGCCGGCGTTAATCAATCTGGAAAAAGAGTATCTTAGGCTGCGCCGGGACAGGGGCTTTCAAAGCGAACTCCGGCGCTGGCTGCGCGGCTACGCCGGACGCCCTACCATCCTTTACCGGGCTGAACGCCTGAGCAAACATTACGGGCGGGCGGCCATTTATTTGAAAAGGGAAGATCTTTTGCATACCGGCGCGCATAAAATAAACAACGCCATCGGGCAGGCGCTTTTGGCGCGGCGCATGGGCAAAGCCCGGGCGGTGGCGGAAACGGGCGCGGGGCAGCACGGCGTGGCCGCGGCAACCGCCTGCGCTTTGTTCGGTTTAAAGTGCGTCGTTTACATGGGCGAAGAAGATATGGAAAGGCAAAGGCTCAACGTCTTTCGCATGCGCATGCTGGGCGCCGAGGTGCGCCCGGTCGCTTCCGGCACGGGCACTTTAAAGGACGCCACCAGCGAAGCCATCCGCGATTGGGTCGCCAATGTGCGCGATACCCATTATATCTTGGGCACGGCCGCCGGACCTCACCCTTACCCGTTGCTGGTCCGGGACTTCCAGTCGGTCATTGGCCGGGAAACCAAGGCGCAGGCCGCCAAGGAAGGGCTGCAAATACGCAAGGTCATCGCGTGCGTCGGCGGCGGCAGCAACGCGATCGGGATGTTCTTTCCCTTCCGCAATGACCGCTCCATAGAAAAAATCGGCGTGGAAGCGGGCGGCCGCGGCCTTGAACGGGAAAACGCCGCCACCATCAATTGCGGCCGGCCGGGCTTTCTGCATGGTTCTTACAGTTATCTCATGCAAGACGGCGAAGGCCAGGTGCTGCCGGTTTATTCTCTCTCCGCCGGGCTTGACTATCCCGGCGTGGGGCCGGAACATTCCTATTACCACGAAACGGGCGCGGCGCGGTACGCGGCGGCAACCGACGACGAGGCCATAGAGGCTTTCCAGCTCCTGACCAAGCTTGAGGGCATAATACCGGCGCTGGAAAGCGCGCACGCTTTAGCCTACCTCGAAACGGCCATGCCGGAAACCGCGCCGGGGGAAGCGGTAATCGTCTGCCTGTCGGGCCGGGGGGACAAAGACGTGGAAATGGTGGAAAAATATCTGGGAGGGAAAAAATGATGGACAAAATCGCCCGGGCGCTTACAGGCAAAAAAGGATTGATCGCCTATGTCACGGCCGGATTCCCGGACTACGCGGAGTGTGAGAGAGCCGTGCTGGCGGCCGTAGAAGAAGGCGCGGACGTGATTGAGTTAGGCCTTCCTTTTTCCGATCCCCTGGCCGACGGCCCGATATTGCAAAAGGCCAGCGCGGACGCGCTGGCCGCCGGGTCTACGACGGAAAAGACTTTGCGCCTGGCAAAGGGGCTGCGGCAAAAGACCGCCGCGCCGCTTTTGGTCATGTCTTATATCAACCCCATTGCCGCCTTCGGCGTCAAAAAATTCGCCGCCGAAGCCGCCGAAGCCGGAATTGACGGCTTGATCCTGCCGGACGTGCCGGAAGAAGAAAAAGACGTCGCCGCCATCGAATTAGACCGGCGCGGGCTCAGCCGCATCCCTTTTGTCGCGCCGACCAGCGGCGAAGAACGGATCGCCGCTATTTGCGGCAAGGCGCAAACCGGCTTTATTTATTGTCTGGCCCGCACGGGAGTTACCGGCGCGGGCGGCGGTTTCGACCGGGATACGGAAACCCTGGTCAGGACGGCGCGCAAATACGCGCGGCTGCCCATAGCCATCGGCTTTGGCATAACGGATGCCAAAGCCGCCCGTCAAGCGGCGGAATATGCCGACGCCGCCATCGTGGGCAGCGCGTTGGTAGACACCCTGCGCCAAGGCGGCGCCCCGGCGGTGGGAAGTTTTGTCCGCTCCCTGCGCCGGGAACTCGACCGCTGCGGGTAGCGCCATCATAATGGGAAAACCGGCCATAAAGCCCGGGTGCCAGCTTTGGAATGTTCGCCCCGGTTCGCGGCGGGAATCAGTTCCTCCGCCACTTTTGCCGCACGGAAAGCATAGTGGCGCGCCCGCCCCGGCAGGGGCGGCTCGGCGCAGCAAAAAAAGGGCGGAACTTCGCCCTTTTTTTGCTGCGCATGACGCTAAACCAGTTCGATTATCGCCATTTCCGCAGCATCCCCCCGCCGCGGCCCCAGACGGTAGATGCGCGTGTAGCCGCCCGGGCGGTCTTTGTATTTAGGCGCTATTTCGTCAAAAAGTTTTTTAACTACTTTCTCGCTCATGAGAAAAGCCGCCGCCTGGCGGCGGGCGTGCAGGTCGCCGCGTTTGGCCAGCGTGATCATTTTCGCGGACATTTTGCTGATCTCTTTTGCTTTGGCAATGGTCGTTTGTATTTTCTCGTGCTGGAAAAGCGACGTTACAATCCCGCGAAACAGCGCGCGGCGGGCGCTTGAGTTGCGGCCCAGTTTTCTGTAAGCCATTTTCGTCCCCCCCCTTAATCGTAAATGCTTTCTTTTTTAAGCGCAAGGCCCAAGTCGGCCAGCCTTTTTTTTACTTCTTCCAAGGACTTGCGCCCAAGGTTGCGCACTTTCATCATGTCGGCCTCGGTTTTCTGCGCAAGGTCCTTTACCGTGTTTATGCCGGCGCGTTTAAGGCAATTGTGCGAGCGCACGGACAGGTCCAAGTCGTCAATGGTCATGTTCATGGACCCGTCCCCGCCGACATCCTCGGCGACGTCGCCGACGTCCGGGCCGGGCGCCTCCGGCAAGACTACCAAGTTCTGGAAGAGCTGCAGATAGCCGATCAGTATGGTCGCCGCTTTGCTGACGGCTTCGCCGGGGTCGACGCTGCCGTCCGTCCAAACTTCCAGCGTCAGTTTGTCGTAGTTGGTAACATTGCCGACGCGGGTGTCGGTTACGCCGAATTTTACGCGCACGATCGGCGAGTAAATGCTGTCAACCGGTATGACGCCGATCGCCTGGTCCGGCTGTTTGTTTTTTTCCGCCGGGACGTAGCCGGCGCCGTTGTCGACGAAAATTTCCATGCCAAGGCGCGCGCCTTTGTCCAAGGTGGCGATCACATGGCTGGGGTTCAATATTTCTATGTCGCTGTCGCCCTTTATGGCGGCGGCAGTTACAACCTGCTCGCCGTCGGCTTCTATGCGGAGAGTTTTCGGTTCGTTGGCATAGTTTTTGAAACAGAGTTCTTTTATGTTAAGGATGATATCTGTAACGTCTTCTTTTACTCCCGGTATGGTGGAAAATTCATGCAGCACGCCGTCGATTTTTACCGCCGTTACCGCCGTGCCCGGCAGGGACGACAAAAGCACGCGCCTGAGGCTGTTGCCGAGAGTGATTCCGTACCCGCGCTCCAACGGTTCCCAGAAAAATTTGCCGTAGCGCCCGTCTTCGCTCAGTTCAGCTATCACCATTTTAGGTTTTTCTATTTCTATCATGAAAACCCTCCTGTCGTATACGCATTTTCTCCTACGTTAGCTGCTAAAATTAGAGGGCCGATTATTTTGAATATAGTTCGACGATCAAATGCTCGGCGATCGGCGCGTCTATTTCCGCGCGCGCGGGCAAACGGTCGACTTTCCCTGTCATGGTGTCCTTGTTGTAAGTCAGCCAGGCCGGTACGGACGCCGGCCCCGTGAGTTCGGCGATCGCCTTGAAGTATTCGCTTGTGCGGCTTTTTTCCCGGATGCCGACGACGTCGCCCGCTTTGACGATGGCGGAGGGTATGTCGAGGCGCCGGCCATTGACGAGGATGTGCCCGTGCGTTACCAACTGGCGCGCCTGCCTGCGAGTGCTGGCAAGCCCCAAGCGGAAAACTACGTTGTCGATCCTTCTTTCCAGGAGGTTGAGCAGGTTCTCGCCGGTAACTCCCTGCATTTTTTTCGCTTTTTCGTAGTATCTTTTAAAGGGCCTTTCCAAAATGCCGTATATGAATTTCGCCTTTTGTTTTTCTCTGAGCTGTATGCCGTATTCGCTCGGTTTTTTGTTGGTGCGTTTGGGCTGGACCTTCGATTTTTTGCTCAGCCCGATGATCCCCGGCTCCAAGCCGAGCGAACGGCATCTTTTAAGCGCGGGCGCTCTGTCAATTGCCATCAGATTTCAACCTCCTCATTAAACTCTTCTGCGTTTGGGCGGGCGGCAGCCGTTATGCGGGATAGGCGTAACGTCCTTGATGGAATTTACTTCCAGCCCGGTGGCCTGCAAGGAGCGTATGGCCGCTTCGCGCCCGGCGCCCGGCCCTTTCACAAATACTTCTATCTTTTTAAGGCCGTGTTCCATGGCGGCTTTGGCGGCTTGCTCGGCCGCCGTCTGCGCGGCGAAGGGCGTACTTTTCCTTGAGCCGCGAAAACCCAGCCCGCCGGACGATGCCCAGCTGATGGTGCTGCCCTTTATGTCGGTTATCGTGATGATGGTATTGTTGAAGGTGGAACGGATATGGGCGACACCATGCTCAATATTTTTGCGCTCTTTTTTCTTGGTGCGGACAACTTTTTTTGTGGCAGCCACTAAAACAATCCCTCCTCAAATATAGTTTATTTTTTCCTGCCCCCGGCCGTACGTTTAGGTCCTTTGCGCGTGCGCGCGTTGGTCTTGGTGTTCTGGCCGCGCACGGGCAGCCCGGCGCGGTGGCGGCGCCCGCGGTAAGAGCCGATTTCAACCAGCCGCTTTATGTTGAGGGATTCTTCGCGGCGAAGGTCGCCCTCCGTTTTATATTCTTTGTCAATAATTTCGCGCAGCCTGGCTATTTCTTCTTCCGTCAGGTCCCGCACTCTGGTGTCGGGGTTTATTTTGGTGCTTTTGAGTATTTCTTTGGACAGGGTAAGCCCTATGCCATAAATATACGGCAAAGCGTATTCTATACGTTTGTCGCGCGGCAAGTCTACGCCGGAAATACGCGCCATGGGTGTTGCCTCCTTATCATCCTTGTTTTTGTTTGTGTTTGGGGTTTTCGCAAATGACCATGACATTGCCTTTGCGCTTTATGACTTTGCATTTTTCGCAGATGGCTTTGACAGACGGTCTGACTTTCATGATTTGCCCTCCTTGCTGCTTGCCGGATTCATTTGAAGCGGTAAGTGATGCGGCCGCGGTTTAAGTCGTACGGCGTCAGTTCCACCGTAACTTTGTCGCCGGGCAGTATTTTGATGAAATTCATCCGTATCTTGCCCGATATATGGGCAAGTATGGTAGGCCCGTTCTCCAGCTTGACCTTGAACATCGCGTTCGGCAGAGCCTCGACGATCGTCCCCGGAACTTCTATGGCGTCCTGTTTGGCCACTCGGTATACCTCCTCATACTTTCTTTACAACATACCGTCATAGTTTTGTCAATATTTCCGGGCCGTCCCCGGTTATGGCCACGGTATGCTCAAAGTGTGCGGACGGTTTTCCATCCAGCGTTACGACGGTCCAATTGTCATTCAGAGCCTTCACTTGCCAGCCGCCCGAATTGACCATCGGTTCGATAGCTACAACCATTCCGCTTTTTAAAACCGGGCCGGCGTTTTCCGGGCCAAAGTTCGGAATCTGCGGGTCCTCGTGCATCCGGCGGCCGATCCCATGCCCTACGTAATCGCGCACCACGTTGAAGCCGGCCGTTTCGGCGCACGTTTGCACCGCGTGGGATATTTTCCCTATGCGATTGCCGGCCACGGCTTGTTCTATGCCTTTATGCAAAGATTCTGCGGTAATTTTCAGGAGCCGCTCAACGTCAGGGGCAATTTTCCCCACCGGAAAAGTTATGGCGGCATCCCCGTTGTACCCTTCGATAAGCACCCCTATGTCGACGCTTATGATGTCGCCTTCTTTCAGCCTGCGCCGGCCGGGTATGCCGTGGACCACTTCGTCGTTGACCGACAGGCAGATGTTTCCGGGAAAGCCGTACAGCCCTTTGAAAGCCGGGACGCCGCCTTCTTTGACTATGGCTTTTCTGGCCGTTTCGTCAAGTTCCATTGTCGTAACGCCGGGCTTTACGGCGCGGCCGACGGCAGACAGGGCCATTGCCGTTATCCGGCCGGCTTTGCGCATTATTTCTATTTCCCTGGCCGATTTGCAAATTATCATGGCGTTTTGCCGGACAGCAGCGCAACGATCGCGGCAAAAACTTCTTTTATGCTTTTGGTCCCGTCGATTTCGGTGTAGCGCCCATGACGGGAGTAGTATTCGATCAGCGGCCTGGTCTGCGCGTTATAGACCTCGACGCGCTTTTTGACCGTCTCTTCCCGGTCGTCGTCGCGCTGATAGAGGGCGCCGCCGCATTTGTCGCAAATGCCGTCCGCCTTCGGCGGGTTGTAGAGCATGTGGTAATTGGCGCCGCAAACTTTGCAGCTGCGCCGCCCGACAATGCGGTTGATCAGCTCGCCGTCGGGAACGTGTATGTCTATGACCGCGTCCAGGTTTATTGACAGTTCCGCCAGCAGCCCGTCAAGCGCAAGGGCTTGCTCCTTTGTCCTCGGGAACCCGTCAAGGATGAAGCCCTTTTGGTTTTCTTTCTTGGAAAGGCTCTCGCGCATTATGCCTATGGTTACGGCATCCGGCACCAACTGCCCGGCGTCCATGTAGCGCCTGGCCTCTTTGCCCAGTTCCGTGCCGGCCTTTACCGCCGCCCGGAACATGTCGCCGGTGGATATGTGCGGCACGCGGTATTTTCCCGCCAAAAGGTCCGCTTGCGTGCCCTTGCCGGCACCGGGCGGCCCCATCATTAATATGAACATATATCGCCCGCCTCCTACTTCATAAATCCCTGATAATGGCGCATCAGGACAAGCGATTCTATTTGTTTCATAGTGTCAAGGGCGACGCCGACGACAATCAAAAGGGCGGTGCCGCCGAAATAAACGCCCTGTATATCGGTCAGGAGCGCCACGAAGTTCGGCAGTATGGCTATAATGGCCAGAAAGACGGCGCCGACTAAGTTTATGCGCGCCATTATGCGCTCAAGGTATTCCGCCGTCGGCTTGCCGGGGCGTATTCCCGGTATAAAGCCGCCGTATTTTTTCATGTTGTCCGCCATGTCAGGGATGTTCATGCTTATTTCCGAGTAAAAATAGGTGAAGCCGATGATCAAAAGTACATAAAGAAGCGTTTGCAAGGGCGAGCCCCAAGCAAACCAGCCCGTTACCGTCCGCACCCATTCCACGTTGACGAACTGCCCGATGGTAGTGGGGAACATGAGCACCGACGAGGCGAAGATTATCGGTATTACGCCGGCCTGGTTCACTTTGAGCGGTATATAGCTGGTATGCCCGCCGTACATTTTGCGTCCGACGACCCTTTTGGCGTAATGCACGGAAACTTTCCTCATGCCTTGCTGAATCGCTATGACAAACACTATCATGGCCGCCGCGATGGCCAAGAACAAAACGACGTTCAATATGCTGATGGTCCCCGCCTGCAAGTATTGGACGATGATCCCGAGCCCGTCCGGAAGGCGGGA
Organism: Acidaminococcales bacterium; assembly: GCA_031290885.1. NCBI lineage: Bacteria > Bacillati > Bacillota > Negativicutes > Acidaminococcales > Acidaminococcales bacterium. The sequence continues at coordinate 10,246 of JAISLQ010000030.1, read as the reverse complement.
GACGACGCCGGCGAAAATTATCAGCGATATGCCGTTGCCTATGCCCTTTTCCGTCATTTGTTCGCCGATCCACATGAGCAGTACCGTGCCGGCGGTCAGGGTGAGCGCAACGATCAGGATGTTGAAGAAGCTGGGGCTGTGCATGGCCGCACGCAGGCCGTAAGCCATGCCCACGGCTTGGAGCAAGCCCAGCCCGACTGTGCCGTACCTGGTGAACTGGGTGATCTTCTTGCGCCCGTCCGCCCCTTCCTTGCTCAGTTTCTCCAGCGACGGCACGACCACCGTCAAGAGCTGGAGTATGATCGAGGCGTTGATGTAGGGCGTAATGCTCATGGCGAATATGGAGAATTTGCTCAAGGCGCCGCCGGCGAAAAGATCCAGCAGCCCGAAAAGGTTGCCGCTGGCAAAAAGCTGCTCAATCGCCGCCGGATCCACTCCCGGAACCGGTATGTGCGCCCCGATGCGAAAGACCGCGAACATCAGCAGGGTAAAAACCAGTTTGCTTCTAAGCTCGGTGATCCTGACGATATTGCCCAGAGATGACAGCAATCAAATCACCTCTGCTTTTCCGCCGGCCGCCTCGATTTTTTCGCGCGCGCTTTGGGAAAAGCCCGTAGCCCTCACGGTAAGGGCGCGGTTCAGTTCGCCGTCGCCCAGTATCCGCACGCCATCGCGCAGGTTTTTTGTCAGGCCGCGCTCAATCAAGGCAACCGGGTCCACCGTTTCGCCGTCCGCAAAAACATTGAGCGCCTTTACGTTTATTGCCACGAATTCTTTGCCGAATTTGTTGTGGAACCCGCGTTTGGGCAGCCGCAGGTAAAGCGGCCTTTGCCCGCCTTCAAACCCCGGCCTGGTGCCGCCGCCGGAACGCGAATTCTGCCCTTTCTGCCCCCGGCCGCAAGTTTTGCCAAGTCCGGAACCAAGGCCGCGCCCCACGCGCACCGATTTCTTCCTCGAACCCGGCGCGGGGGACAGTTCGTGCAATTTCATGAGGTTACCTCCTTGTCCTGGCTTTCAATGTTTTCTTCTATTGCCAGCAGATGTTCCACTTTGCGTATCATGCCGCGGATGGCCGGCGTATCGTTTTTGAGCGCGCTCGAGTGCATTTTCCCGAGCCCCAGCGCCTTCACGGTGGCGCGCTGGTCTTTCGGCCTTCCAATCAGGCTCCTGGTCAAGGTAACTTTTATTTGTTTCATCTCAAGCCTCCCTGCCCAGCAGTTCGCGTACCGTCCGCCCGCGCATCCTGGCTACGTCCTCCGCCCGCTTGAGCTGGCGCAGGCCGTCCAATGTAGCGCGCACGACATTGTTGGGGTTTTTGCTGCCCAAAGATTTGGTCAATATATCATGAATGCCCGCCATCTCCAGCACGGCGCGCACCGCGCCGCCGGCAATGACGCCGGTCCCTTCGGTCGCCGGTTTCAAAAGCACCTTCCCCGCGCCAAACTCGCCTGTTACTTGGTGCGGTATGGTCGTTTTCACCACAGGCACGTCGATCATGTTCTTTTTGGCGTCTTCCACGCCTTTCCTTATGGCTTCGGGAACTTCGGACGCCTTGCCGAGCCCCATGCCCACATGGCCGTTTTCGTCGCCGACCACCACCAGGGCGCTGAAGGAAAATCTGCGCCCGCCCTTTACTACTTTGGCGACGCGGTTGATGAACACTACCTTTTCTTTCGTCTCCAGTTCCTTGTAATCAATATGGGCCACTTGCGTTCCCCCTTTCTTAAAAATCCAGCCCCGCTTCGCGGGCGGCGGCGGCCAGCGCGGCCACGCGCCCGTGGTAGATATAGCCGCCGCGGTCAAAAACCACTTTTGTCACGCCTTTTGCCAGCGCGCGTTCGGCAACGAGCGCGCCCACTATTTTAGCGGCCGCCACATTGCCGCCACTTTCCAATTTGTGCCCTTTGTCGATGGAACTTGCCGCAGCGATCGTCTCGCCTGTTTCATCGTTTATGATCTGGGCGTAGATGTTGCTGAGGCTACGGAAAACATTCAGCCGCGGCCGCTCTTTGGTGCCTTTTATGGTTTTCCGGCTCCGCAGATGGCGTTTGCGGCGCTGCGCGGCTTTGTCAAATTTCTTGAACAAGCTGTCCCCTCTCCTTTCCTGGCCGCGCCGCTACGCGGCGGGCAGCCTTCTTAAACGCGGCGCGCCCTGGGGCCCCGCCTATTTCTTGCCTTTGGCCCCGGCTTTGCCGACTTTGCGCCTTATGCGCTCGCCTTCGTATTTTATGCCTTTGCCTTTGTACGGTTCGGGTTTGCGCAAGGCGCGGATCTGAGCCGCGATCTCGCCGACCGTTTCTTTGTTGGCGCCCATGACCACTATGCGGTTGGGGGCGGGCACGTCAAAACTTATGCCCCCGGGGGGCTCGACGACCACCGGGTGGGAAAACCCCAAAGTAAGGTTAAGATTGTTGCCCGCCTTTGCGGCGCGGTAGCCCACGCCCGCGATTTCCAGGGTTTTCGCGTACCCGGCCGATACGCCTGTCACCATGTTGGCGATAAGCGTACGGGAAAGCCCGTGCAGCGACCGGTGCCCTTTTTCGTCGGAAGGGCGCGCCACCGTAAGCGTGGAACCTTCCAGCTTTACGATCATATCTTTGTTTATCTGCCGGGACAGTTCGCCTTTGGCGCCTTTTACCGTAACAAGATTGTCTTTTATGTTCACCGTTACCCCGGCGGGGATAACAATAGGCATTTTCCCTATTCTGGACACCTTTCAAGCACCTCCTTGCCGGATGATTTACCAGACGTAAGCTATAACTTCGCCGCCAAGACCTGCCTTCCTGGCCGATTTGTCGGTCATAAGCCCTTGGGACGTCGATACGATCGCTATCCCCAGGCCGCCCAATACGCGCGGCAGCTGGTCTTTTTTGGCGTAAACGCGCAGCCCCGGTTTGGAGATGCGTTTTATCCCCGTAATGACTTTGACGCGGTTGGGGCCGTATTTCAGAACTATCCGTATTATGTTTTGCTTGCTGTCGGGAATTTTTTCATAGTCTTTTATAAAACCTTCCGCTTTTAAGAGAGCGGCAATGGCTTCTTTTATATTAGAGCCCGGGATCTCCACTTTCTCGTGCAGAACCGAGTTGGCGTTTCTTATGCGGGTCAACATGTCGGCGATCGGATCAGTGGCCATAACCATACTAAAATACCCTCCTTCCCATAGTCTTCTACCAGCTTGCTTTCGTCACTCCGGGGATAGCGCCCTGGTAGCTGTATTTGCGGAAACAAATGCGGCAGATGCCAAATTTGCGCATGTAGGCGTGCGGGCGCCCGCAAAGCTTGCAGCGGTTGTGTTTGCGCACCTTGAATTTAGGCTCGGCTTTCCATTTTTCGATAAGAGCTGTTCTTGCCACTATATTTTCCTCCTTATCACGCGCCGAAGGGCATGCCGAGAAGCCGCAAAAGCTCCCTGGCTTCCTCGTCGGTCCTGGCGGTCGTAACGATCACTATGTCCATGCCCCGTATTTTATCTATCTGATCGTAGTTTATTTCCGGAAAGACCAACTGCTCTTTCATGCCGAGCGCGTAATTGCCGCGCCCATCGAAGGAGGAGGGGTTGACGCCCCGAAAGTCGCGCACGCGCGGAAGGGCTATGTTTATCAGTTTGTCAAGGAAATAGTACATGCGGCTGCCCCGCAGGGTAACTTTCGTGCCGATGGACATGCCCTGGCGCAGCTTGAAAGCGGCGATGGATTTTTTTGCTTTGGTAACGATGGGTTTCTGCCCGGCGATCGCCGTAAGGTCCGCAACCGCCGAATCCAGCGTTTTCGGGTTGCCGACGGCCTCTCCCACGCCCATGTTGATAATTACCTTCTCCAGCTTGGGAATCTGCATGACGTTTTTATAGCCAAACTTGTCTGCCATGCCTTTGACCGCCTCGGACAGGTATTTTTCCTGAAGCCTTGGTTTGGACTGCGTTTCGCCCATTAAACGGCGCCTCCTTTCAAAGAGTGTTATTTATCGATATTTTCCCCGCATTTTTTACAGGCGCGGACAAATTTGCCGTCAGGAAGCTGGTTTTTCTTGATACGGGTAGCTTTTTTGCAGGACGGGCATATAAGCATGACGTTTGAGGACGAAACCGGCGCTTCTTTGACGATGATGCCGCCCTGGGCGTTCTTTTGGTTGGGCTTGGTATGACGCTTCACTTTGTTGACGCCTTCGACGACCACGCGCATATTTTTGGGCTGCGCTTCGATTATCTTGCCTTCCCGGCCTTTGTCTTTGCCGGCCAGGACAAGCACTTTGTCGCCTTTTTTTACGTGCAGTTTGTTGGCCATGCCTTAAACACCTCCTTCGGTTAGAATCCCCATCCTCAAAGCACCTCGGGCGCCAAGGAAATAATCTTCATGAAGTCCTTGTCGCGCAGCTCGCGGGCTACCGGCCCGAATATGCGCGTGCCGCGCGGGGTTTTGTCTTCCTTTATGACCACCGCGGCGTTTTCGTCAAACCTGATGTAAGTGCCGTCCGGCCGGCGCAAACCTTTGTGGGAGCGCACCACGACCGCCTTGACCACTTCGCCTTTTTTGACAACGCCACCGGGCGATGCGTCTTTTACGGCGCAAACAATAATGTCGCCGATATTGGCGTACCGGCGGAAGGACCCGCCAAGCACGCGGATGCACAGGACTTTTTTCGCGCCGGTATTGTCCGCGACGTTGAGGATCGTCTGCTGTTGGATCATAATCTTGTCCCTCCTTGAAAATCAGCGCCAAACGCCTCATTTCGCTTTTTCGATGATTTTCGTCACCCGCCAGCGTTTGTCCTTGGACAGGGGGCGGGTCTGCATCAGTTCCACAATGTCGCCGACATGGCTTTCATTGTTTTCGTCATGCGCTTTGAATTTGACGGTTTTCTTCACGGCTTTATGATAAAGCGGATGCCGCACGACGCGTTCGATCGCGACTACGACCGTTTTGTTCATCTTGTCGCTGACAACCTTGCCGACGCGCGTCATCCTGTTGTTTCTCTCTTCCGACACTTAAAATCCTCCTTTTCGGGCGCCGCCTGGCGGCTTTTATCCTTCCAGTTCCCTTTGGCGCTGCACGGTCTTTATCCTGGCAATAGATTTTTTTACGTCCTTTATGCGCATTACATTGTCCAACTGTCCGGTAGCGGCCTGAAATCTCAGATTGAAAAGCTCGTCTTTAAGCCCGGCCAATTTTTGGTCAAGCTCGCCGGCGGTCAAATCGCGTATTTCCTTTGCCTTCATTGTGCATCACCACCCGCTTTTTCTGATTGCGCGGCGGCCGCGGCGTTTTCCAGGTCGGCCTTGCTCACGAACTTGGCCGCGATCGGCAGCTTGTTGGCCGCCAGGCGCATAGCCTCCTTGGCTTCCTCAAGCGAAACGCCGGCCATCTCAAACATCACCCGGCCCGGCTTGACGACCGCCACCCAGTATTCCGGCGACCCTTTGCCGCTGCCCATACGGGTTTCCGCCGGTTTGGCCGTTACCGGCTTGTCCGGGAATATTTTTATCCAAACCTGCCCGCCGCGTTTTATATAACGGGTCATGGCGATACGGGCGGCTTCTATTTGGCGGTTGGTTATCCACGACGGCTCAAGCGCCACCAGCCCGTATTCCCCGTGGCTGATCGTATTGCCGCGGCTGGCTTTGCCTTTCATCCGGCCGCGAAATTGTTTCCTGTATTTAGTCCTTTTCGGCAACAGCATTATTTGTCGCCCCCTTCCGCGCGGGGAGCGGCTTTTTCAACCGGTTTGCTTTCCGGCAGGATCTCGCCCTTGTATATCCAGACCTTGACGCCGATGCGCCCGTAAGTGGTACGGGCTTCGGCCGTGCCGTAATCAATGTCCGCCCGCAAAGTGTGAAGCGGTATGCTGCCTTCCCGGTATCCCTCGCTGCGGGCGATTTCCGCGCCGCCCAAACGTCCCCCCACCTGCACTTTTATTCCTTTTGCCCCGATGCGCATGGTGCGGATAACCGATTGTTTCATGGCGCGCCGGAAAGCTATGCGCCGCTCCAGCTGCGCGGCGATGTTTTCCGCCACCAGCACGGCGTTAAGGTCCGGCTGCTTGATTTCCTGGATGTTTATGTCGACTTGGCTGTCGGTGAACTGCCTAATTTCTTTTTTGAGGGCTTCGATGTTCGCGCCGCTGCGCCCGATGACCATGCCCGGCTTGGCGGTGTGGACTGTGACGCGCGTGCGGTTGGCGGCGCGTTCTATCTCAACACGGGCTATCCCGGCGGCAAAAAGTTTGGTTTTGACAAATTCGCGGATTCTTATGTCTTCAAGCAGAAATTTTTCGTAATCTTTGTCGGCGTACCATTTGGAGTCCCAGGTTTTGATGATGCCGACCCTAAGCCCATGCGGATTTACCTTTTGACCCACTATTTTTTTCCCTCCTTCGCGCTGAATTTATTTTTCTTTCACCATCACCGTGACATGGCTGGACCTTTTGAGTATCTTGAACGCCTGGCCGCGCGAGCGCGGGTGTATGCGCTTGATCGTCGGACCGCCGTCAACGTAGATTGTCGAAACAAAAAGCTCGTCGACGTTCATGCCGTAATTGTGTTCGGCGTTGGCCACCGCGGATTTGAGCACTTTTTCGATAACTTCCGACGCTACTTTCGGAGTGTGCTGCAAAATCGCGAACGCCTCGCCGATCGATTTGCCGCGGACGAGATCCGCCACTATGCGTACCTTGCGCGGCGCTATGCGGACATATTTCGCTATCGCCTTAGCTTCCAAAGTCAGCTCCCCTTTCTTTCATTTCGCGCCGGAAGTTTTCGCGTGGCCTTTGTAGGTGCGGGTAGGCGCGAATTCACCTAATTTGTGCCCCACCATGTCTTCGGTTACGTAAATCGGCACGTGCTTCCTTCCGTCATGCACGGCGATGGTATGCCCGACGAAATTGGGCAGTATGGTGGAACTGCGCGACCACGTCTTTATCACTTTTTTATCGTTGCCGGCATTGAGCGCGCTTATTTTCTTCAAAAGGCTCCCGTGGACGTAAGGTCCTTTTTTGATTGATCTGGACACTTATTTGGCCTCCTTTTCTGCCCGGTTATTTGGTCCGGCGTTTGACGATCAAACGGTCGGAATGTTTCTTTTTCTTGCGGGTACGGGTGCCGAAGGCGCATTTGCCCCAAGGAGTGACCGGATGTTTGCGCCCGACCGGCGAACGCCCTTCGCCGCCGCCGTGCGGATGGTCGCACGGGTTCATCGCGACGCCCCGGTTGGCCGGCCGGATGCCCAGCCAGCGCGAGCGCCCCGCTTTGCCGAGGGTAATGTTCTCATGCTCAAGGTTGCCGACCTGCCCAATCGTGGCGCGGCAATTGACGTGCACTTTCCTCAGTTCGCCCGAGGGCATGCGCAAAAGGGCGTAGTCGCCTTCTTTGGCCATAAGCTGCGCCCCCGCGCCGGCGGAACGGGCCAGTTGCCCGCCTTTGCCGATTTTCAGTTCGACGTTGTGCACAAGCGTTCCCAAAGGGATGTTTTTCAAGGGCAGGGCGTTGCCTGCCTTGATGTCGGCGTCCGGCCCGCTTACCACCATGTCGCCTGTTTTAAGCCCGTTGGGGGCGAGGATGTAGCGTTTCTCGCCGTCTTTGTAAAAAAGCAGCGCTATCCGGCAGGTCCTGTTCGGATCATATTCGATTGTCGCCACTTTGGCCGGCACGCCGTCTTTTGCGCGCTTGAAGTCGATTATGCGGTAAAGCCTCTTATGCCCGCCGCCGCGATGCCTGACCGTCAGGCGGCCCTGGTTGTTGCGCCCGGCCTTTTTGAAAAGCCGGCAGGTCAGCGTACGCTCCGGCTTGTCGGTCGTAAGTTCCTCAAAAGAAGCAACTGTCATAAACCTGCGGCCGGGAGAGTATGGCTTGAATGATTTTACTGGCATTTTTTTCCCTCCTTCTTGAACGTCAGGCAATATTACAGCCCTTCAAAAAATCCTATGGTCTGCCCTGGCGCCAATTTTACTATCGCTTTTTTATAATCGGGGCGCCGGCCCGAGTGCTTGCCCATTTTCTTTATCTTGCCCATGATGCGCATGGTGTTGACCGCCAGCACCTTTACTTTGAAAATCTCTTCCACCGCCTGCCTGATCTCTATTTTATTGGCGGCCATGGCCACTTTGAAAGTGTATTTGTTGTCTTGCATCATTTGCGCCGTTTTTTCCGTTATCATGGGGCGCAAGAGGACGTCGCGGGGATTTGCCGCCATTACGCGAGCACCTCCTCTATTCTTGCTATGGCGTCTTTCGCCAGAAGCACTTTTTGCGCGTTCAAAAGATCGTATACGTTGAGAAAGCTGTTGGACAGGGTCTTGACGCCCGGGATGTTCCTGGCCGATTTCAGCATGTTGACGTCAAGGCCGTTGGTTATGATCAGGGCTTTGCCCGCTCCCGCGCCAAAGCCGCCGAGCATTTTGACCGCGTCCTTGGTTTTGGGCTGGCCGAAGGTAAGGCCTTCCACCACTACCAGCTCGCCGGCCGCCACTTTATCGGAGAGAGCGCAGCGGATTGCCAGCCGCCGGGCTTTTCTCGGCATGGATTGTTTGTAGGAACGCGGATGCGGCCCGAAAACCGTGCCGCCGCCCACCCAAAGAGGCGAACGTATGCTGCCGGCGCGGGCGCGCCCCGTGCCTTTCTGCCGCCAGGGCTTTCTGCCGCCGCCCCGCACATGGCCGCGCGTCTTGGTGGAGGCGTTGCCCTGCCGCCACGAGGCCATCTGCATGACTACCGCCTGATGCACTACCGCTTCGTTCATAGGCACTCCGAATACTCTGTCAAGCAATTCTATTTCCTCGCCGGTTGGGTTGCCGGCGATGTCGTATACCGCAATTTTAGGCATTTAAGCTTCCTCCTTTCATAAACCGGCGGATCACTTGCCCGGTTTGACTGTGGTTCGCACAACAACAAAAGCGCCTTTGGGCCCTGGCACCGCGCCTTTGACCAGCATGAGGCTGCGTTCTTTGTCCACCCTCACCACCGTCAGGCGCTGGACGGTCGCCTTGACGCCGCCCATGCGCCCGGGCAGTTTTTTGCCTTTGAACACTTTGCCGCCCGGCCCGGACATCCTCGCCCCGATGGAGCCCGGCTCGCGGTGCGATTTGGAACCGTGGGTCATCAGGCCGCGGTGAAAATTGTGGCGCTTGATGCCGCCGGCGAAACCCTTGCCTTTGGATACGCCTGTTACGTCTATCAAGTCGCCCGCGGCGAATATGTCAACGTTTATTTCCTGTCCGGCCTGATATTCGGCCGGGCCGGCCAAACGCAATTCTCTGATGAAACGCACCGGCTGCGCGCCGGATTTGTCAAAATGCCCCTGCATCGGTTTTGTAACCAATTTTTTGCGTTTCGGGCCGAATCCTATCTGCAACGCGTCGTAGCCGTCATTTTCAACTGTCTTTACCTGCAGGACGCGGCATGGGCCCGCTTCCAGCACCGTTACCGGCAAGAGACGGCCTTCGTCGGTAAATATCTGCGTCATGCCGAGTTTTTTCGCCAAAATACCTTTTGCCATAGGGAGCCCCTCCTTTTTACAGTTTGATTTCAACGTCCACGCCCGCCGGCAGATCAAGGCGCATAAGCGCGTCGGCCGTCCTGGGCGTAGGCTCCAGTATGTCGATCAGCCGTTTGTGCGTGCGCATCTCAAACTGTTCGCGCGAGTCTTTGTTGACATGCGGCGAGCGTAAAATCGTGAAAACATTTTTTTCGGTGGGAAGGGGAATGGGGCCGCAGACCAAGGCGCCGGTGCGTTTGGCCGTTTCCACTATCCTGAGGGAACTTTGGTCAAGGGATTTGTAGTCATACCCTTTCAAGCGTATGCGAATCTTTTTTTGTTTTGACATTTGCAATGCTCCTCCTTGCCGCCCGGTTTCAAACCGGACATGCTCTGCGGAAATTCCCCCGGCGCGGCCGGGCCACCTCCCGCGTCATCGCTTTTTTATCTTTGGGCGCGGCAAGCCGCGCCGATTAAACTCAAGACCTACCGCCCTTTGCAAAACGCCATCCGGCGAGGGGCGGAAAGCCTTTTGCCCCTCGCCCGGTTTCGCTACTGATTTATCGAGACGACCACGCCGGAACCTACCGTGCGCCCGCCTTCACGGATGGCGAAACGCAGCTTCTCCTCTATCGCGATCGGCGTTATCAGTTCTATGTCCGTCGAGATGTTGTCCCCCGGCATGACCATCTCCACCCCTTCCGGCAGGGTTATCACGCCCGTAACGTCCGTCGTCCGAAAGTAAAACTGCGGCCGGTATCCGTTGAAGAACGGCGTGTGCCG